>JBILGF010000399.1:0-3350 GCA_044351195.1 Burkholderiales bacterium | reverse complement strand
GCAAGGCACCGGTCAGCCAGCCCGACAAGCGCCAGAGCGGGAGCAACCGGCTGCGCCCGCGTGGCGCGACGACCTGCTCGATCAGCGCCAGATGGCGGCGTTCCGTGTCCAGATGGTGCTGCGCGAAATCGCGCACGGCCGGGTCGCGCGACACGGCGAGCACACCCCGGTAGATCATGACCGCGCCGGTCTCGCCGGCATGGTCAGTACGCAGTTCCTGCAACAGCCGGCGCGCCAGTCGGTCGGCAGTGACGGGCGCGGGCCGCCAGAGCGGGCGTATCTTCAGGAATGCGGTGTAGCCGACATCGAGCACGGGCAGGACACCGGGCAGCCGGGCAATCTTCGACAAGCCGCGCCAGCGTGGCAGGGCCGACCAGATCTCGGCGAAGGCGGCAGCGCCCTGGATCAGGGTGCCATCAGCTCGCCGGACATGAAGCCGCGCCAGCGCCGCAGGCCGCTCAAGCCCCGCGCCCAGTTCGCTTGCCCCGCAGCCCTGGGCATCCACCCAGCGCAGCGCGTCGCCACCCTGCGCGCGCTGGTAGGTCGCGATCTCGGCACGACACAGCGGGCAACCGCCGTCGTAGTAGACGCACGCCTTGCCGGACAACGACGGATCGGCAGGCCTCGCTTGTGGTGTCGGAGACGACATCTGCATCAGTGCCTCAGGCTGGAGTTGCCGGTTCATTCCGGGTCATCCCGGCAGCCGGATTCATGCGCCGGGAAAGGCGCCGGACCGTGCCGCACCGGTGTCCGAGGGCATGGCCTGGCGTTGTGCGCGCGGGCGCGCATGGCTCTCGGGCGTGTCGCGCCCGAACGGTGCGCTCGCCCGGCAGGGGCCGAGCACCGTCAGGAACACGATCGCCTGGCGCAAATCGGCCCGGCTGCGGAACATCGGCTGCACGCGCCGCCGCTGCGTAGTCACCGGACGCATCGGTGGCGTGCGGTCCGGTTCATCGTGCGTGTCGAGCCCGAGCTGGGCTGCCGCGCGTGCGCGCCTGGCGAGTACGACCTCGAGCGGTTCCGCATCGGCCTGGTCGCGCGCCGCGCCGCCCCACGGCGACCGGGCCGCGGCCTCGGCCCGTGCGTCGGGCGACTCGGTCCCGATGGCCTGATCGCGCTGGCGCTGCTCGAGCTTCTCCTGCCAGCTCCTTGCCCGGCTGTTCATGCGCCGCATCAGCAGGTTGAAGCCGACGATGGCGGCCACCACCAGTATGTAGAACAGCAGTTGCGAGGATTCCACGACGGTTATCGGGGCTGGCCCGGCTGGCCGGGCTGGCCAGGCTGCCCGGGAACCGGCTGCTCGGGCCCGGTGCCGATCGCCTCACGCATGTCGGTGTCGGCCTGCAGGTTCTGCATCCGGTAGTAATCCATGATGCCGAGATTGCCCTGGCGGAAGGCTTCGGCCATCGCTCGCGGCACCTCCGCTTCCGCCTCGACCACCCGGGCGCGCATCTCCTGCTCGAGCGCAACCGCCATTGCGCGGCGTTCCTCGGCCTTGGCCTGGGCGATCTGCTTGTCGGCATTGGCCTGGTCGATCTGCAGCTTGGCGCCGATATTCTCGCCGACGTCGATATCGGCGATGTCGATCGACAGGATCTCGTAGGCGGTGCCGGCATCCAGTCCTTTGGCGAGGATGTGCTTGGAGATGTGATCGGGGTTCTCGAGTACGCTCTTGTGGCTTGCCGCCGAGCCGATCGTGCTCACCATGCCCTCGCCTACGCGCGCGATGATGGTGTCCTCGCCCGCACCGCCGACCAGCCGGTCGATGTTGGTGCGCACGGTCACCCGCGACAACGCGATCAGCTGGATGCCGTCGCGTGCCACAGCCGCGATGCGCGGGGTCTCGATCACCTTCGGCAGCACCGACATCTGTACCGCCTCGAGCACGTCGCGCCCGGCCAGGTCGATCGCGGCCGCACGCTTGAACGGCAGCGGGATGTTCGCCTTGTCTGCCGAGATCATCGCGTTGACCACCCGCACCACGTTGCCACCGGCGAGGAAGTGCGCCTCGAGGTCATTGAGGGAGACCTCGACGCCGGCCTTGACCGAACTGATCCGCGCAGTAACCACGGTGTGCGGCGGCACCCGGCGCAGGCGCATCGCCACCAGCGTGAACAGCCCGACATAGGCGCCTGATGCCCAGGCCGAGATCCAGAGCGATACCGGCACCAGGTACAGCACCAGAACCAGCGCTCCCACGCTCATCAGTATGACGGTCAGCATGCCGACCGTCCCGGGGTCCAATACGATCATGGGTCACTCCTTGTCGTTGGTCTTCATCATACGGCGTACCACCACGCGATTACCGTCCACCCGAATGACCTCGACCGGCTCGCCCGAGTCCACCAGTTCGCCATCGGACACGACATCGACTCGCTGCCCGTCGATCTCGGCGATGCCGGCCGGGTGCAGCGGCGTCGCCGCACGACCGTGCCTGCCCAGAAGCAGGGTATCGGCCTGCGGCGCCGAGACGTAACCCTGGGCCGAATCCATGGCCGTATCGAGTACGAGCTGGCGGCCGAAGGGCAGACGCGGCAGCCACCGCATCAGCAGCAGGCCGATGCCGATCGCCAGCACCATCGCGAAACCGACCCGGGTACCGGTGATCATCAGGAACTGGGTGGTATGGCCCGGACCCACCATGCTCAGCACCAGGGCGGCCAGCACCGCCGTGCCACCGAGGATGCCGGCCAGGCCGAAACCGGGCAGCACGAACGCCTCGACGGCCAGCAGCACCAGCCCGGCCAGCACCAGCAGCAGTTCCTCCCAGCCGGCGAGCTGCACCAGCCAATGCCCCCAGAGGAACAGCGACAGGCTGCCCACGCCCAGCGCACCCGGCACGCCGAAGCCCGGCGTGCGCAGCTCGACGATGATGCCCAGCATCGCGACGGTGATCAGCAGGGAGCTCACCACCGGATGGGTCAGCACGCGCACGACCTCTTCGGCCCAGTTCTTCGATACGTACTGGAGCTCTGCCCCCTCGAGGCCGAACTGCTTCAGTGCGTCCTGGAGCGTATCGGCGCGCACGTCAGCCACTTTCAGCTTCACGGCCTCGTCGGTGGTCAGCGTCAGCAGCTTTCCCTTCTCGATCACGCCGCGGATCACCACGTCGGCATCGACCATCGCCTCGGCGATCAGCGGCGGACGGCCCCGGCGCTCGGCGGTGGCCCGGAACTCCTTGCGCACGTAGGACACCGTCTTCTCAGCCACCGGCTGCGCGGCCGCACCCGGCTGGCCGGCCTGCACCGGGGTTGCGGCGCCGATCGTGCTGCCACCGGCCATCGCCACGCGCTCGGATGCCAGGGTGATCAGCGCACCTGCGGAGATCGCCCGCTTGTTCACGAAGGCGA
>JBILGF010000397.1:0-3363 GCA_044351195.1 Burkholderiales bacterium | reverse complement strand
GCGTCGAACAGCTGGCCGACACCCTCGTCGACCGAGGCCATCATGCGCGCGCGCAGGCGCATCTCTTCCTGGTCGCCGCTCTTGACCGACTCGAGCAGCGCCTGCGAGGTCTCGGTCGCCTTGATCTCGAACGCCTCGCGCCACACCGGCTTGTCCTTCACCACCTCGGACATCGGGATCACGTTGGGCCGCGGCGGGAACATCGCGCCGTCGTAGAGGCCCTCGTGCCGTGGCGCCGGCTTGTAGCCGTTGCCCGGATCGAGGGTCAGCTTGCCATCGGCGGCCTGGACCGCGTCGGGGTGCACCGCCTTGTGTGCGAAGAACAGCGAGAACGGCCTGTCGCGCTTGCGCGACACGAACTCGACCGCGCGCTCGTTGAGCAGGTCGGTGATGTAACCATCGTACGCCGTGTACACCCCGTTCTCGTTCAGACGCGGGTTGAACAGGTTGCCATGCCCGTCGAAGCTGACCCAGTGGTCATAGCCCGGGCGCGGCCCGCCCTCGTTGCCCATGTGCCACTTGCCGATATGTGCCGTCTCGTAGCCGAGCTTCTGCAGCGCGAGGTGGTAGTTGGGCAGCCGGTGGCTGTGCGCGTCGCGCGCGACGTTGTCGATGATGCCGTGCCGGCTCGCGTACTGGCCGGTGACGATCGATGCCCGGTTGGGCGAACACAAGGGCGTGGTATGGAAGGCCCGGCTGCACAGCGCACCCTCGGCTGCAATGCGGTCGATGTTCGGCGTCTTCATGTACGGGTGGCCACCCGCACCGAATTCGTCGAAACGCAGGTCGTCGATCAGGATCACCAGCAGGTTGGGGCGCTTCACTCGGGCAGTCTCCATACTTTCGTTGTCAGCGCGGCTTGTAGATCGCCAGCGCCTCGGGCAGCATCGCTTCGATATCGCGGATGCGGCTGGCGTTGGATGGGTGGGTGGACATCCACTCGGGCGTCGATCGTCCCATCTTCGCCGATGCTTCGGCCATGCGCACCCAGAGGTCGCGCGCAGCGCGCGGATCGTAGCCCGCCCGGGCCATGTATGTCATGCCCAGCCGGTCGGCCTCGGTCTCCTGCAGGCGCGAGAACGGCAGGATCACGCCGAGGGTTGCGCCTGCGCCCAGCGCGCCCAGCAGCGCCCGCGAACTGGCCTGATCGCGGCCACTGACCCCGGCGGCGATGGCCCCGGCGGCGAGGCCCGCCTGTACCAGCAACCCCTGGCTCATGCGCTCTGCCCCGTGGCGCGCCGTCGCGTGCGCGACCTCATGGCCGATGACCGCGGCCAGCCCCGCCTCGTCGCGAGTGATCGGCAGGATACCGGTGTAGACCGCCACCTTGCCCCCGGGCAGGGCGAAGGCGTTGACCATCTTGTCGTTCTCGATCAGCCTGAATTCCCACTGGAAATCGGTGCGGCCCGTGGCCGCGGCGATGCGCGCACCGACGCGGGCGAGCATCGCTGTCTTCGCCGGATCGGTGGACAGGCGCTCCTTCTTCAGGATCTCCTGGTAGGCCTGCAGGCCGAGCTTCATCTCCTCGCCCGGAGACAGCAGGATCAGCTGGCTGCGGCCGGAGATGGGTGCGGTCTCGCAGCTCACCAGCATCGGCCCCAGCCCCAGGGTGAGCATGAGCACCGCAGCGAGCGAGCGCAGGCGCTGCATCGCCGGTCGCATGGCGCCAGTGTGCGGGGATGGGTGATGCGCAGTCATCTCTGTCGTCTCCTGGACTCTGGCCCTGGCGCAGCCCTGGCGGGGCTCGCGCCCGACCCTGCCCTGCCCGGGCATCGCCCTGCAGCCCGACATTACCCCAGCCAACGGCTTCACGGGGCCGGATGCTCGGACACGCGCCCGCGCACCGTCGCCATCAGCAGGACGAGGCCGAGCGCAGCGGCCAGCGCTGCCAGCGTGTAGGTGAAAGCGGCTCCGTGTGCAGCCCAGGCGAGGCCGGACGCAAAGCCGCCGAGCGTGCCGCCGGCACCGAACGACAGCGCCGTGTAGAGCGCCTGCCCCTTCGCCTGATGTGCGCCCTGGAACCAGCGGTGGATCAGCCCGATCGCCGCCGCGTGATAGGCGCCGAAGGTTGCCGCGTGCATCACCTGCGCAGACACCAGCGCGATTGGCGACTGTACCAGCCAGCCGATCAGCAGGAAGCGCACGACCGCAATGGCGAAGGTCGCCACCAGCAGGCGGTAGAGCCCGATGCGCGCGACCAGTTGCGGCATCCACCAGAACACCGCCACCTCGCACACCACGCCCAGCGCCCACAGCCAGCCCACTGCCGACTTGCTGTAGCCGTTGTCCACCAGGTGCACCGAGAAGAACGAATAGTAGGCACCATGCGCGGTCGCCATCAGGAAGCAGGCACCAAGCAGCCCGACCACCTCGGGACGCATCAGGATCGACCGGGCGGACACGTCCTCCCTGACCGGGCGGTGCGCGGCCGATTCCGGCACCTGCCAGGTCGCCACCAGGGCTGCCGCATAGATCGCGATCACCAGCCAGAGCCAGTCGCGCAGCGTGGCGACGTCGAGGAAGTAGCCGACGCCGACCACCGAGCAGATGAAGCCCACCGAGCCCCAGAGCCGGATGCGCGCATAACGCCCGGTGTCGCCGCGCACATGGCCGAAGGTCGTCGCCTCGGCCAGCGGCATGGTCGCGCTGGTGAAGGCACTCATCACCGCCAGCGTGATGAACATCGCGAGGAAGCTGTTGCCCGCGAACAGGCCGAACATCGCAATGCCGCCGGCGAGCGCGGTCAGGCGCACGATGCACATCCGGTCGCCGCGGCGGTCGGCCAGCACCCCCCAGAGCATCGGCGCGAACATGCGCGAGGACTGGTTCACCGCCATCAGCAGCCCGATCTGCACGGCGCTCATGCCGACCGAGTCGAAGTACAGGCTCAGGTAGGGCGTGAAGCCGCCGACGTAGGCGAAATAGAAAAAATAGAAGACCCCCAGCGACCATGCGGTGCGGGCGGGCAACGGGGACGTCATCGCTGGAGGCTCATCGCGCGGGCATCCGCGCCGGCACCGGCCGCGGGCTCAGGCTTCGGACGGGTCGGAGTCCTCGCGCCGGGCGGTGGCACCGGCACCGACGCTGGCACCGACGCCGGCACCGGGCCCGGCAACGGGCGCCAGCGCGGCGATGCGCGGGGTCGCGACCACCACGTCGGCATTCTGCGCACGGTGGCGCAGTGCATGGTCGATCAGCGTCAGGGCCAGCATCGATTCGCAGATCGGCGTCGCGCGAATGCCGACGCACGGGTCGTGTCGGCCGGTCGTCTCGACGATCACCGGCGCGCCGCTGCGGTCGATCGAGCGGCGCGGCAACCGGATCGAGGACGTGGGCTTCACTGCCACATGCACGACGATGTCC
>JBILGF010000049.1:0-11086 GCA_044351195.1 Burkholderiales bacterium | reverse complement strand
GGCCTCGCCCTGCCAGCCGACGACAGTACCGGAACCAACCGCACCCTGTTCGACTGAGCGCCGACACGAACCGGCGCAGGAAGGCACCCGGCCGACCCGCCTTACATCCCGGACAAACTCCGCGTATCTTTACGCGGGGTTTCATCCAGGAGGTTTCATGGCACCGGGTATACATCGCGCGCTGCGTGCAGCGCTGATGACGATCGCTGCGCTGTTGTCGGGCTGCGCGGCGATGCATGTCGACGGGCCACGCCCGGAAACGGTGTTCGCGACCACCCGATCGAACCAGCTGCTGCGCTTCAACGCGGGCGCGCCCGATCGCATCGCCGATTTCCGTCCGATCTCGGGCCTGCAGCCCGGGGAACAGGTCGTCGGGCTGGACTTCCGGCCGTCCAGCGGCAAGCTTTATGCGCTGGGCAGCGCCGGCCAGCTCTACGTGATCGACACCGCAACCGCGATCGCGGAGCCGGTGGGCCCCGGGCGCCTGCGCACGCTCGCGGCCGATGACGTCGGCTTCCACTTCGACCCGCAGTCGGATCGCATCCGACTGGTCACCGCAGGAGGGCACAACCTCCGGATCGATCCGGACAACGGGCTGCCGGTGGATGGCGATCCGATCACTCCGGGCCTGCAGTCCGATTCCGAACTGCACTACGCGGCTGGCGAGTTCCAGCGCGGCACGGCACCGCAGCTTGTCGCGGCAGCCGCCGTGCACCGGCCCGCGTCCGGACGCCGCCCGGCCACCACGACACACTACGCGATCGATCGCCGCACACGCACGCTGGTGGTGCAGGGCTCGCCGCCGCGCGCATTCCGCCGGCTGCCACCCGAAAGCGGGCAGCTGCATGCGGTTGCCACCCTCGCCCTGGACCTCGGAGACGGTCCGGTTTCACTCGATGTGGGCAGCATGCAGGCCGCGCTGCTGTGCGTGTCCCGGGATGACCGCAGCGAGCTCTACCGAATCGACCTGGCCAGTGCCGCGGTTCACCCCCTGGGCCGGATTGCATTCGACGCGGCGGTCACCGCGATCGCCATCGCACCGCCGCCCCCACCAGCGTCCGTTGCACGGCCTTGAGCATGCAATCGGCTGCAACCCGGCGGTTCACGGGCGCTACAATGGCGTCGGAATTTCCCCTGGAACGAAGCCAGCCATGCCCTCATTCGACATCGTCTCGGAAGTCAACCAGGTCGAAGTGAACAACGCGCTCGACCAGGCCAACAAGGAAATCACCAACCGCTTCGACTTCAAGGGCTCGGACGCCCGCGTCGAGTGGAACGAGAAGGACAAGACCCTGACCCTGTTCGCCGACGACGCATTCAAGGTCGACCAGGTACGCGACGTGCTGATCGGCAAGCTCACCAAGCGCGGCGTCGACATCCGCTGTCTCGAGAACGGTGAACTGCAGAAGGTCGGCGGCAACAAGTCCAAGCAGGTGGTGACGGTGCGCACCGGCATCGAGGGCACGCGCGCCAAGGACATTGTCAAGCTGCTCAAGGACAGCAAGATGAAGGTGCAGGGCAGCATCCAGGGCGATGCAGTGCGGGTCTCCGGTGCCAAGCGCGACACCCTGCAGGAAGCCATCGCGCTGGTGAAGAAGAGCATCACCGACTATCCGGTGCAGTTCGAGAACTTCCGCGACTGAGCCGGGCGCTGCCGGTCAGGCTTTCAGCCCGCCGATCCAGCGCGCGTAGAGGCCGTCGGCCACCTCGTGCAGCGCCGCGACCCTTGCCTGCAGGTCATCCTGCATGGCTTCGCCCGACATCACCGAGGGCCCCGGGTGGTCGGCGATCTCGCGCCAGCCGCCACGTGCCCAGACACGCACCATCTGTTCGGTCATCTCGACATGGCACTGCATGCCCAGGTGGGGACCGAGCGCATAGACCTGGTTCGGGCACCACTGACTGGAAGCCAGCCGGGTCGCACCGGGCGGGATGGCGAAGGTCTCGCCATGCCAGTGGAAGGACTCGAACGCGCGGCAATTGCCGAACCAGTGCGCTGCCGCCGGCGTCGGTTCGATGGCCACCTCGCCCCAGCCGATCTCCTTCACCGGATTGCGGCTGACCACGCTGCCGAGGGCGCGCGAGATCAGCTGGCCGCCCAGGCAATGGCCGATCACCGGGATGTCGGCGGTAACCGCCCGGCGGATCAGTTCCAGCGTGGGCGGGATCCAGGGCAGTGGATCGTTGACGCTCATCGGACCGCCCATGAAGGCGAGCCCGCAGAACGCCGAGGGGTCTGCCGGGACCGTCTCCGCCTGGTCGATGGCGATGATCGTCCAGGGAATCCGGTGGGCATCGAGGAACGTGGCAAAATGACCCGGCCCCTCGGTACGGGCATGACGGAAAATCGCAATCGCTTTCATGCAACTGTCCTCCAGGAACGCCATGGTAGCCGATCGATCCAGAGGCATCGCACGCCTGCACGCCGACAGGCCGGGCCCGTGCGGGCAACGGGTGCCGGCCGCCTCACCGGCGCGCAGCCGACTGCCCCGCGCGTGGCAGGTGGTGCTGCTGTCGCTGCTGCTGCCCTGGGTCTGCGGTACGGCGTCGGCACAGCCCGCTCGCGTCGACGTGAACGTGATCGGCCTTTTCTCCGACAGCGCGGTGCTGGTGATCAACGGCGGCAATCCGCGCACGCTGAAGGCAGGGCAGGCGACGCCGGAGGGCGTACGCCTGGTCTCGGCGAACAGCCAGCAGGCGGTGGTCGAGATCAACGGCCGGCTCGAGACCCTGTCGATCGGGCAATCGATCGCTGCACAGCGCTCCACCGCCGGCCGGCAGCAGGCCGTCCTCGTCTCGGACGGCCGCGGGCATTTCTGGGCGAATGCCGAGATCAACGGCTCGACGGCCAAGGTACTGGTCGACACCGGCGCGACCTTCATCTCGATGTCGAACGCTACCGCGCGGCGCCTCGGCATCAACTTCATGCAGGGCCAGCGTGGCTTGACCTCGACCGCCAACGGCACGGTGCCGGTGTACCGGGTGACCCTGGCCAGCGTACGTATCGGCGAGATCATGCTGTCCAATGTCGACGCCTCGGTGCACGAAGGCGACAACCTGCCGGTGATCCTGCTCGGCATGAGCTTCCTCAACCGCGTCGAGATGCAGCGCGACGGCGAACGGATGACGCTGATCCGGCGCTTCTGAACGGCCTTCCGCGTTTCCGCGGCTGAGGACAGCGCGGTACGCAGCCGGCTGGTCAAACGCAATCGTTTGACTTCAAACAGTTGTTTGAATAAAGTTCAAACAACTGTTTGAACCAGACCCGGAGTCGATCGTGTCCCCACCGACCGTGGCCGCCCGTTCCGATGGCGCACAGGCCCGCGAACGGCTGCTGTACGCCGCATTGCGCCTGTTCGCCGCCAGCGGCTTCGAACGCACCAGCGTGCGCGACATCGCCCGGGCAGCCGGCGCCAACGTCTCCGCCGTCGGCTACTACTTCGGCGACAAGGCCGGCCTGTACCGTGCGGCCTTCTTCGAACCACTGGGAGAACAGTGCCAGTGCGCGATGCCCGAGCCGGGCACGGTACCGCTGCCGGAGCTGATGCACGGTTTCTTCCGCGAGCTGCTCACGCCGTTGAAGCAGGGCGAAGCGACGCAGCAGGTGATCCGCCTGCATTTCCGCGAGATCGTCGAGCCGACCGGGCTCTGGGCGGAGATGATCGAAAACGAGCTGCGGCCCCAGCACGAGGGCGTGCTGCGCGTCCTGTGCGCCGAGTTCGGCCTGCACGAGCCCGACCTCGAACTGCAATGGCTGGTCTTCGCGATCATCGGCATGGGCATCCATTTCTTCGTGGCGCAGGACATCGTGCAGGCGATCGCACCTGAGGTGATGGACGGGCCGGATGCGATCGATGCGCTCGCCGATCGGCTCGCCGAGGGCGCGCTGGCCATGATCGAAGCCGAGCGCCGGCGCCGCGCCGCAAAGCCGAGGCCTGCCCGCCGCCGGGGTGCGCGATGAAGGTGGGCGCGTATCGGTCGAGCGCGATGCTGCTGCCGCTGGCGGCCCTGGTGGCCGGATGCGCAGCCCCCTTCCCCGTCGGCCCCGACTACCGGGGTCCGTCGGGCGAGGCTGCTCCGCCCGCGCGCTGGCAGGTGGGCTGGCTGCCGAAGCCGGCACCGTCCGCGGCTGATGCGCCGGCCCTGCCGGGCGCGTCGGCACCGCCGGCGGAGGTCCGCGCGGCGAGCGGCGAACTGCTGCGCGGCTGGTGGCAGCAGTTCGACGACCCGCTGCTGGCGGAACTGATCGATTCGGCACAGGGGGCGAGCAGCACGCTCGCCCAGGCCGCGCTGCGCATCGCGCAGGCGCGCAGCGACCTGTCGGCGGCGCAGGCGCGGCTGCTGCCCAGCGTCGACGTCGGCATCGCGGCAAGCCGCAGCGCAGTCAGCTTCGGCGGGCCGGTGATCCTGCGCACGCTGGCGCAGGCACAGGCGCAGTCGAGCTGGGAGATCGACCTGTTCGGTGCGATCGCGCGCAGCCGGGAAGGCGCAGTGGCGCGCCTGCTCGCACGGGAAGCGCAGTGGCAGGATGCGCAGGTTGCCCTCGCCGCCGAAGTGGGCAATGCCTATGTGGGGCTGCGCCACTGCGAACGCCAGCTGGAACTCAGCGAAGACGATGCACGTTCACGCGGCGAGACCGCCCGGCTCACCACGATCACCGGCAGCGCGGGGCTGCAGGCGCCCTCGACCGTTGCACTGGCGCGCGCGAGCGCCGCAGATGCCGCGAACCGGCTGTCGCGGCAGCGTACCGAATGCGAGCTGTTGCTCAAGTCACTGGTCGTGCTGACCGCACGCGACGAGCCCGCGCTGCGCACGCAGCTCGCCCCGGCGCGCGCGCGCCTGCCGCAGCCGCAGCGCTTCCAGGTGGATCGCCTGCCGGCGGAGGTCCTGCGCCAGCGTCCGGACCTGGCCGCACTGGAGCGCGAACTCGCGGCTGCGAGCGCCGACATCGGCAAGGCCGAGGCCGCGCGCTACCCGAACCTGTCACTCGCCGGCAGCATCGGCCCGCTGCGCTCGGAGGCCAGCGGCGTGACCGTCAGCGCGACCACCTGGTCGATCGGCCCGACGCTGAACATCCCGCTGTTCGATGCAGGCAGGCGCGCGGCGAACGTCGAAACAGCACGCGTGGCTTACGCCGCAGCCGAGGCCGCCTACCGCGAGCGGGTCCGCATCGCGGTGCGCGAGGTCGAAGAGGCGCTGCTGCGCCTGGCCGATGCAGACGAGCGGGAACAGTCGGCCCTGGTCGCCTCGGCCGGCTACCGGCAGGCGTTCGATGCGGCCGGCGTGCGCTACCGGGCCGGCCTGGGCAACCTGGTCGAACTCGAGGATGCGCGCCGTACCGCCGTGCAGGCCGACACCGCACTCGCCGAGCTGCGCCGCGACCGCCTGCTGGCATGGATTTCCCTTTACCGGGCAGCCGGTGGTGGCTGGGAATCCCCGCCGCCGCTGGTGCGCCCGTCCTCCGGAGCTTCACGATGAGCAGCCCTCTCCCCGTCCCAGGCACCGTCCCAGGCACCGTCCCCGGCAACCGGGCGCCATCACCCGGGCGCAGCAGGTTGCTGCGCAACGCCGGCGCCGCGCTCGCGCTGTGCGCAGCCGTGCTTGCCGCATCGGCCGTGGCACCGGGCGAAGCCGCCGAGAAGGCGCCGGGCAAGGCAACCGGCCAGCGCCCGTCGCTGACCGTCGAGACGGTGTTGCCCGAAGTGCGCGAACTGCAGATGCGCATCGGCGCCAACGGCAACATCGCGGCCTGGCAGGAATCGGTCATCGGCAGCGAAGTGAGCGGGCTGCGCTTGACCGAGGTGCAGGTCAACGTCGGCGATACCGTACGCCGCGGCATGCTGCTCGCAACGTTCTCCGCCGAGACGGTGCAGGCGGAACTCGCGCTGCAGCGCGCGACGCTGGCCGAGGCAGAGGCCTCCTTTGCGGAAGCGAGGGCCAATGCCGAGCGCGCACGCCAGGTGCAGGCGAGCGGCGCCCTCTCGAGCCAGCAGGTCGGCCAGCTCCTGACTGCCGAGGCAACCGCGAAGGCACGGGTGGACGCAGCCCGCGCCCAGGTGCAGTCGCAGGAGCTGCGGCTCAGGCATACGCGCATCGAGGCTCCGGACGATGGCATCGTCTCCTCGCGTACCGCCACGGTCGGCGCCATCTCGGTGCCAGGCCAGGAACTGTTCCGGCTGATCCGCCAGGGCCGCCTGGAATGGCGCGGCGAGGTGCCGGCCGCACAGCTGCACCGGGTACGCGCAGGCCAGGTGGTGAAGGTCGTGACGCCGGCCGGAGACACGGTGGAGGGCCGGGTACGCATGGTCGGCCCGACGGTCGACGGCACCTCGCGCAACGCGCTGGTGTATGTCGACCTGAAGCCTGCACCGACGCTGCTGCGGCCGGGCATGTTCGTGCGCGGCGAGATCGACATGGGCGCCAGCCGCGCGCTGACTCTGCCGCAGTCTGCAGTGCTGCTGCGCGAAGGCTTCACCTATGCCTACCGCATCGGCGACGATGGCCGGGTGGCGCAGGTGAAGATCGACACCGGCCGGCGTGAAGGCGACCGGATCGAGGTGCTGCGCGGTCTTGCCGAGGGCGTGCGTGTCGTGCGCAGCGGCGTGGCCTTCCTCGCCGATGGCGACCTCGTACGCATCGCAGACGGGCCGGCCAGGGATGGCGCAAAGGCGGGTGCTGCGAAGGCAGGTGCCACGGCCGGAACGCCGAAATGAACGTCTCTGCATGGTCGATCCGCAATCCCATCCCGACGGTGATGCTGTTCGTGATGCTCACCCTCGCCGGGCTCGCCGGCTTCAAGGCGATGAAGATCCAGAACTTCCCGGACATCGAGCTGCCGACGATCATCGTCAGTGCCTCGCTGCCGGGCGCCGGCCCCGGCCAGCTCGAGACCGAGGTCGCGCGCAAGATCGAGAACTCGGTCGCCAGCGTGCAGGGCGTGAAGCACATCTATTCGACGCTGCAGGATGGCACCGTCACCATCAGCGTCGAGTTCCGCCTCGAGAAGGCGGTGCAGGAGGCGCTCGACGAGACGCGCGACGCGGTGAACCGGATACGCGCGGACCTGCCCGCCGACCTGCGCGACCCGGTGATCTCGAAGCTGAACATCTCGGGCCTGCCGATCCTCACCTACACCGTGGCATCGTCGCGCATGGACGAGGAGGCGCTGTCCTGGTTCGTCGAGAACGAGGCCTCGAAGGCCCTGCTCGCAGTGCGCGGCGTCGGCGGCGTTGCTCGGGTCGGCGGCGTGGCGCGCGAGGTACGCGTGGAACTCGACCCGGCGCGGCTGATCGCCCTGGACGCGACGGCGGCGGAGGTGTCGCGCGGGCTGCGCCAGCTGCAGCGCGAGTTGTCCGGCGGCCGCATCGACCTCGGGGGCGGCGAGCAGGCGGTGCGCACGCTCGCCACCGTGCGCTCGGCCGAGGAGCTGGCGGCGATCGAGATCTCGCTGGCAGGCGGGCGCCGGGTGCGCCTTGACCAGCTGGCGAAGGTCAGCGACACGATCGGCGAACGCCGCTCGGCTGCGCTGCTGGACGGCCGCCCGGTGGTCGGCTTCGAGGTGACGAAGGCGCGCGGCGAGAGCGAGGTCGCGGTCGCCCGCGGCGTGCGCGAACGCATCGAAACGCTCAAGGCAGCCCACCCGGACATCACCGTCACCGAGGCATTCAACTTCGTCGACTTCGTGCAGGACAGCTACGAAGGATCGATGTGGCTGCTGATGGAAGGCGCCCTGCTGGCGGTCATCGTGGTCTGGCTGTTCCTGCGCGACTGGCGCGCCACCTTCGTCTCGGCGGTGGCCCTTCCGATGTCGGCCATCCCGACCTTCCTCGGCATGTGGTGGCTGGGCTTCACGATCAACACCGTCACGCTGCTCAGCCTGTCGCTGGTGGTCGGCGTGCTGGTCGACGATGCGATCGTCGAGATCGAGAACATCATGCGCCACCTGCGCATGGGCAAGACGCCGTACCAGGCAGCGATGGAAGCCGCCGACGAGATCGGCCTGGCCGTGATCGCGACCACCTTCACGCTGGTGGCGGTGTTCCTGCCCACCGCCTTCATGAGCGGCGTCGCCGGCAAGTTCTTCAAGCAGTTCGGCTGGACCGCCGCGCTGGCGGTGTTCGCCTCGCTGGTCGTCGCGCGCATGCTCACGCCGATGATGGCCGCCTACATGCTGCGCGTGCCGGAAAAGGCGCCCCCGGAAGGCCGCCTGATGCGCACCTACCTGCACGCGGCCGCCTGGTGCGTGCGCCACCGCCTGGCGACGACCGTCGCCGCCGCGCTGTTCTTCGCCGGCTCGATCGCCCTGATCCCGCTGCTGCCCACCGGCTTCATCCCGCCCGACGACCTGTCGCAGACGCAGGTGCAGGTCGAACTGCCGCCCGGCTCGCGCTTCGAGGACACCTTCGCAGCGGCAGAGCGCGCCCGGCTGCTGGTCACCGGCAACACGCACGTGAAGACCGTCTACACGACCGTCGGCGGTGGCAGTGTCGGCGGCGATCCCTTCGTACCGGCGGGCGCGGCCGAGGCGCGCAAGGCGACGCTGAACATCAACATCACGCCACGGCGCGAGCGCAGCGGCGTCAGCAAGCAGTCGATCGAAGCAGACCTGGGCGACCGGCTGGGAGCACTGCCGGGCGCGCGGGTCACCGTCGGCCTGGGCAGCTCCGGCGAGAAGTACGTGCTGGTTCTGGCTGGCGACGATGGCGCCACGCTGCTGGCCGCGGCGCGCGAGGTCGAGCGCGACATCCGGTCCATCCCGCGCATCGGCGGCGTCACCTCCAGTTCAAGCCTGATCCGCCCGGAACTCGTGGTGCGGCCCGACTTCGCGCGCGCAGCCGACGCCGGCGTCGATTCGACCACGATCGCCGACACGCTGCGCATCGCGACCATCGGCGACTACGACCTCGCGCTGCCGAAGATGAACCTGGCGCAGCGGCAGGTGCCGATCGTGGTGCGGCTGCCGGATGCGGCGCGGCAGGACCTGGCACTGCTGGGCCAGCTGACCGTGCCTGGCCGTGGCGGGCCGATACGCATCGACGCGATCGCCGACCTGTCGATCGAGAGCGGGCCGGCGGTCATCAACCGCTACGACCGGCTGCGTAACGTAAACCTGTCGATCGAGCTCAACAGCGTGCCGCTGGGCGACGTGGTGGCCGCAGTGGAAAAGTTGCCCAGCCTTGCCGCCCTGCCGCCGGGGGTGGCACGAGCGACGATCGGCGACGCCGAGGTCATGGCCGAGCTGTTCGAGAGCTTCGGACTGGCGATGCTCACCGGCGTGCTGTGCATCTACGTCGTGCTGGTGCTGCTGTTCAAGGATTTCTTCCAGCCGGTGACCATCCTCGCAGCGCTGCCGCTGTCGATCGGCGGTGCCTTCATCGCGCTGCTGGCGGCCGACAGCAGCTTCTCGATGCCCAGCCTGATCGGCCTGGTGATGCTGATGGGCATCACGACCAAGAACTCGATCCTGCTGATCGACTACGCGATCATCGCGCGCCGCGAGCACGGCCTGGGCCGCTTCGAGGCGCTGATGGATGCCTGCCGCAAGCGTGCGCGGCCGATCGTGATGACCACGATCGCGATGGGCGCGGGCATGCTGCCGATCGCCATCGGGCTCGGCGTCGACCCGAGCTTCCGGTCGCCGATGGCGATCGCGGTGATCGGCGGCCTGGTCACCGGCACACTGCTGTCGCTGCTGGTGATCCCGGTGGTGTTTACCTATGTAGACGATCTGGTGCAATGGCTGGGCAGGCTGTGGCACGGACGCTCGGGGGCGCGGGCCGCACGCGCTGCGGAATCCGGGACCCGGCCGGCACGTTCCTGACGATCGGAACATCGTCGCCCGGAATATGCGGATTTTCAGCTTTCGTCACCGTTAGCTTGGTAATATCTGGATCCGTCATTTACGAAGGTGCCCTGACGGGTGCCCTCTATGGAAGTCGCGCTACTTTTCGCACTGATACTGTTTAACGGCCTGTTCGCGATGTCGGAGATCGCGCTGGTCACTGCCCGCAAGCCCCGGCTCCAGAAGATGGTGGACGCAGGGGATGCAGCGGCAGCGGCGGCCGTGAAACTGGGCGAGGATCCGACCCGTTTCCTGTCGGCAATCCAGATCGGCATCACCTCGATCGGCATCCTCAACGGGATCGTCGGCGAGGCGGTGCTCGCCGAGCCGTTTGCCGTCTGGCTCGAGTCCATCGGCCTCGCCAGCCCGTACTCGAGTTACATGGCGACAGGTCTGGTGGTGATAGTGATCACCTACCTCACGATCGTGATCGGCGAACTGGTACCCAAGCGCATCGGGCAGACCCATCCCGAGGCGCTGGCCCGCGTCGTCGCCTTCCCGATCGAATGGCTCGCCCTGGCTGCCAAGCCGTTCGTGCGCCTGCTGTCGATCTCCACCGACGCATTGCTCAAGCTGCTGCGGGTGAAGCACCGCGCCGTGAACGTGATGACCGAGGAAGAGATCCATGCGGTGCTCACCGAAGGTGCCAGCGCCGGCGTGATCGAACTGCAGGAACACACGATGGTGCGCAACGTGTTCCGGCTGGACGACCGGCAGATCAGTTCGCTGATGGTGCCGCGCGCCGATGTCGTCGTACTCGATGTCGACGCGCCGTTCCAGCAGAACCTGGCGTGCATCGAAGCCTCGGACCACGCCCGCTTTCCGGTCGTGAAGGGTGGCCTGGAAGACATCGCCGGCGTGATTAATGCGCGGCAATGGCTGGCCCGTGCGTTCCGTAACGACGCTCCGGCGCTGGCCGACCAGCCGATGGAGGCGCCGCTGTTCGTGCCCGAGACGCTCACCGGCATGGAACTGCTCGACAACTTCCGCTCCTCCGGCGGCCACATGGCCTTCGTCATCGACGAGTACGGCGAAGTTCAGGGAATCGTCACGCTGCAGGACCTGATCGAAGCGATCACCGGAGAGTTCAGCCCGCGCGATCCTGAATCGTCATGGGCGGTGCAGCGCCACGACGGCAGCTGGCTGCTTGACGGCCACATTCCGGTGCCGGAGCTCAAGGATCGCCTGGTCCTGCAGACGGTGCCCGAAGAGGAGCGCGGCCGCTACCACACCCTGAGCGGCATG
>JBILGF010000048.1:0-11133 GCA_044351195.1 Burkholderiales bacterium | reverse complement strand
CGAGCCGTCTTGCAGAACGCAGTCCAAGGAGTGAATCCATGCCCCGTACGGTCCAATGCATCAAGCTCGGCCGCGAGGCCGAGGGCCTCGAGTTTGCCCCTTATCCTGGCGCGCTCGGCCAGCGCATCCACGAGAACGTGTCCAAGGAGGCCTGGCAGTTCTGGCTCGAACACCAGAAGCGCCTGGTCAACGAGAACCGGCTGAACCTGGCCGACGCGAAAGCCCGCAAGTACCTCGCCACCCAGATGGAAGAGCACTTCTTCGGCGCAGGTGCTGACGAGGCGCAGGGCTACGTGCCGCCGCCGGCATGAGCCTGAAAGAGGACATGCCCTGGCCAGCCCGCCATTGGCTGGTGTCCCGAACCCTGTCATCGGCCTGAAACGAGAGTGACATACCCTCCGCGTTCCTACAGCCAGCAAGGGCGCACAGCTTGGGCACCACCGCGGTGAAGAAGAAGCGCCCGCCCCCGCCGGAACACTTCCTGAACCGGGAGCTGGGCCTGCTCGCCTTCAACGCACGGGTGCTCGAAGAAGCCGAGAACCCGAAGAACCCGCTGCTCGAACGGTTGCGCTTCGTCTGCATCGTGTCGAGCAACCTCGACGAATTCTTCGAGATCCGGGTGGCCGGGTTGAAGGAGCAGATCACGCTCGGGGCGGTGAATGCCGAGCCCGACGGCATTTCGCCCCGCCAGCTGTTCCCGCTGCTCTCGCAGCGCGCCCACGAACTGGTCGAGCGGCAGTACCGGCTGCTCAACCATGACCTCCTGCCGAAGCTCGCCGCCGAGGGTATCTGCTTCCTGCGCCGCAGCGACTGGACGCCGGCGCAGCAGGAATGGGTCCGCGCCTACTTCTTCCGCGAAGTGATGCCGGTCCTGACCCCGATCGGGCTCGACCCCGCGCATCCGTTCCCGCGCGTGCTCAACAAGTCGCTCAACTTCGCGGTCGAGCTCGAGGGCAAGGACGCATTCGGTCGCAAGTCGGGTGCTGCGATCGTGCAGGCGCCCCGCGTGCTGCCGCGGGTGGTCAAGCTGCCGCCGCGTATCGCCGGCTGCCCCAACGGGTTCGTGTTCCTGTCGGCGGTGCTGCACGCCAACATGCGCGAGCTGTTCGCGGGCATGCAGGTGCTTGGCTCCTACCAGTTCCGCGTCACGCGCAACAGCGACCTGTTCGTCGACGAGGAAGAGGTGAAGAACCTGCGCATCGCACTGCAGGGCGAACTGCCGCAGCGCCACTTCGGCAACGCGGTGCGGCTCGAGGTCGCCGACAACTGCTCCGAGGCGATGACGGGCTTCCTGCGCATGCAGTTCGGTCTGGGCGAAGAGGACATCTACCGCGTTCCCGGTCCGGTGAACCTGGTGCGGCTGATTCAGGTGCCCGACTGGGTCGACCGCCCCGACCTGATGTTCAAGCCGTTCACCCCCGGGGTGCCACCGTCGCTGGTGCGGCGCGCCGACATGTTCGAGGCGATCCGCCGCGGCGACATCCTGCTGCACCATCCGTTCCAGTCGTTCGCGCCGGTGGTGCACTACATCCAGCAGGCCGCGGCCGACCCCGCGGTGGTGGCGATCAAGCAGACCATCTATCGCACCGGCAATGAATCGGTACTGATGGAGACGCTGGTGGCCGCTGCCCGCAGCGGCAAGGAAGTGACCGTGGTGGTCGAACTGCTCGCCCGTTTCGACGAAGAGGCCAATATCGGCTGGGCGTCGAAGCTCGAGCAGGCCGGCGCGCACGTGGTGTACGGCGTGGTGGGCCACAAGACACACGCCAAGATGTCGCTGGTGGTGCGCCGCGAAGAGGGCGTGCTGCGCCGCTACGTGCATGTCTCGACCGGCAACTACCATGTGCGCACCGCCGGCCTTTACACCGACTTCGGACTGTTCACCTGCAACGAGCAGATCTGCTCGGACGTGAACGAGACCTTCAAGCAGCTCACCGGCCTGGGCAGGGCGAGCCGGCTGCACCACCTGTGGCAGGCGCCGTTCACCCTCCAGGCGAACATCGTCGCCGCGATTAACAACGAGGCGAAGGCCGCGCGTGCCGGCAGGCGCGGGCAGATCGTCGCCAAGATGAACGCGCTGCTCGAGCCGCAGACGATCGAGGCCCTCTACAAGGCCTCGCAGGCGGGCGTGAAGATCGAGCTGATCGTGCGCGGGGTGTGCGCGCTGCGCCCGGGCGTGCCCGGCCTGTCCGACAACATCCGGGTGCGCTCCATTCTCGGCCGATTCCTCGAGCACTCGCGCATCTTCTGGTTCCATGCCGGCGGCAAGGATGACCTGTACATGTCCAGCGCCGACTGGATGGACCGCAACTTCTTCCGTCGTGTGGAGATCTGCGTGCCCATCCTCGATCCGCGGCTCAAGCGCCGGATGATCGCCGAGGCGCTGCGTCCGTACCTGCGCGACAACCTTCAGTCCTGGGAGATGAACGCCGACGGCGTGTACCGGCGGCGCACATCGGTGCGCGGGCGTCCCTACTCGGCACAGCAGACGCTGCTGGCCGAGCTGGCCCAGGCGAACGGCCCGGCGGAGGGTGCATAGCGCGCGCCGCGCGCCGTGCCCACCCGATGGCGATCGAAACCGAACTGCGATTCCAGCTCGACGCCGCGCGCGTGCGCGCGATCCTCGCCGACCCGAAGATCGCTGGCCGACTGCAGCGCCGGCCGCTGACCAGCATCTACTACGACACGCCCGACTTCGCCCTGGCCCAGCGCAAGGCCGGGCTGCGCCTGCGCCGGGTCGGCCGGCGCTGGGTGCAGACCTTCAAATGCGAGCTTCCCGATGCGCCCGACCATCATCGCGGCGAATGGGAATGGCCGGTGCCGCGGCCCGTGCTCGACCTCGATTGCCTCGCCGAGACGCCGCTGGCCGACTGGTTCGCCCGGCCACGCAACCGCGAGTCGCTGGGGCCGGTGTTCGAGACGCGCATCACGCGCGCCAGCGGGCTGATCCAGTGCGGCAGCACGGCGATCGAACTGGCGATCGACCGCGGCAACGTGATCGCCGGCGAGCGCAGCGAATCGATCCTCGAGCTCGAGCTCGAGCTCAAGGACGGTCCGGTGGACGGGCTGTACGCGTTCGCCCTCGCGCTCAACGGCACCCATGCGCTGATGCCCGAGCCGCGCAGCAAGGCGGCGCGCGGTTTCATGCTGTGCACTGGTGCGGCACCTGCGCCGATGCGCGCGGCGAAACTGCAGCTCGATGCCGACGCCAGTGCCGAGCAGGCCTTCGTGTCGGTGATGCTCGACTGCCTCGCCCAGTTGCAGGGCAATGCCGCCGGCGTGCGTCGCGGTGACGATCCCGAGTATGTGCACCAGGCGCGCGTCGCGTTGCGCCGGATGCGGTCCACGCTGGTCACGTTCCGGCGTGCGATCCCGCGCGCGGCCAGCGATTCGCTGTCGATCGAGGCGCGGCGGCTCGCCGCGGCGCTGGGTGCTGCCCGCGACCTCGACGCGTTCGAGGAAGGCACGCTCGCGCCGCTGGCTGCGGCCGGGCATGCCACCCGACTGGCCGGCGCGTTCGAGCGCCTGGCCGCGCTGCGCGTGCAGGCGCAGCAGCAGGCGGCCGATGCAATGTCGCCTCCCGGGTACACGCGCTTCGTGCTGAATCTGCTGCGCTGGATCGACAACGCGGGCTGGCGTGTCCTCGCCACGAAGGACGCCGGTGATGCGCCGACGGCCGCGCCCGGCATCGACAGGGCGGGCGAGGGCCGCGGCGATCCGGCCGACCGGGCGCCTGCGGGCAGCGAGGATGCCACCATGCGTCCGGAGGTGCGCCGGCAGAAGTCGGGCGTGCGCCGCTTCGCCGCGCGGACGCTCGACCAGCGTCATCGCGCCGTGCTCGCCATCGGCCGCAAACCCTCTGCGCTCGATCCCGAAGCCCGCCATGAACTGCGCATCGCGGGCAAGAAGCTGCGTTACGCCGCCGAGTCCTTCGCCAGCCTCAACACCGGCAAGGCGGGCAAGGCGGCCGGCACCTATCTCTCCGCCCTGTCAAGACTGCAACAATCGCTGGGCACACTGAACGACATGGCGACCGCGGAAGGGCTGGTAGCGAACAGCGCGGGCAGTGCATTCGAGGGCGCGATCGACGACGCCGGGCTGGCGCTGCTGGCCGGCTGGCGCCTCGGGCTGTGCGCCGCCGTGCTCGAAGATGCCGACCGCGCATGGGAGCGCTTCCGCGATGCGGAGCGGTTCTGGTGACGATCACGGCTGCGGCTGGTGATGCGGCTGCGGAAGGAAGACGATGAACCTGATCCTGTGGCGGCATGCCGAGGCAGAGGACGGCAGCAACGACCTGGCACGCGCGCTGACCGCCAAGGGCCAGCGGCAGGCCCGGCGCATGGCGACCTGGCTCGAGGCGCGGCTGCCCGACAAGTACAAGGTCATCTGTTCGCGGGCGCGCCGCTCTCAGGACACCGCACGGGCGCTGACCGACAAATTCAAGGTGGATGCGAACATCGATCCCGGCGCCTCTTATGCGGCGATCCTGGCCGCAGTCGACTGGCCGCATGGCAGCGGCACGGTGATCGTTGTCGGGCACCAGCCCACCCTGGGCGAGGTCGCCTCGATGGTGCTCGCCGGGGCCCCGGCCGAGTGGGCAATCCGCAAGGGTGCACTGTGGTGGATCTGCTATCGCGACCGCGATACAGGGGCGGAAACCGGGCTGCGCGTGGCGATCGCGCCCGACCTGACTTGACCACCTGAGCCGGTCACCTGCGCTGACCGCAGCCGGCAGGCCTCCGGCTACAGCACGGCCTTCAGCACGCCCGCAGTGGCCAGCCCGATCACCACGATTCCGGGCGACAGCTTCCAGGCGACCAGGCCGGTGAAACCCGCGAGGGCGATCAGGAAATCGACCGGATCGAGTACTGCGCTGGTCCAGATCGGATCGTAGAGCGCCGCGCCCAGGATGCCGACCACGGCTGCATTGGCCCCGCGCAGCCCCGATTGCGCCCACTGCCGGGTGCGCAGTGCGTCCCAGAACGGAAGCATGCCGTACACCAGCAGCAGCCCCGGCACGAAGATCGCGACCAGGGCGATCAGCGCTCCGGCCGCACCGTTCGGTCCGGGCTGCACCAGCGCGCCCAGGTAGGCTGCAAAGGTGAACAGCGGCCCCGGTACCGCCTGGGTCGCGCCATAGCCTGCGATGAAGGTGTCGGCATCGATGCGGCCGGTGGCAACCGTACCGGCCTCGAGCAGCGGCAGCGCGACATGGCCGCCGCCGAACACGAGGGCACCCGCCCGGTAGAACGCGTCGAACAGTGCCAGGGCGTCCGATCCGGTCGACCACGCCGCGAGCGGCAGGCCGAACAGCAGCAGGAAGAACAGCACCAGCGCAACCGTGCCGGCAGTCGCCGAGACCGGGAAGCGCAGTGCGCCCTGCGGCGCCGGGGGTGCCTCGGTGCACAGCAGCAGGCCGGCCAGCATGCCGCCGGCGATCGCCACCAGCTGGCCGACGGCGCCACTGATGAAGACCACTGCAGCGATCGTCACCAGCGCGATCGTTGCGCGGTTCCGGTCGGGCGTGAGTGTCTTCGCCATGCCCCAGACGGCCTGCGCGACCACGGCCACCGCGACCAGCTTCAGTCCGTGCAGCAGGCCGGTGGCCGCCGGGCTGTCGAACATCGAGGCGGTGAGCGCGAAGATGAACAGCAGTATGGCCGAGGGCAGGGTGAAGGCCGTCCAGGCGGCCATGCCGCCTGCCAGCCCGTTGCCACGCAGCACGCCGAGCGCGAAGCCGACCTGGCTCGAGGCCGGCCCCGGCATAAACTGCGACAGGGCGACCAGGTCGGCATAGGCCGCATCGTCGATCCAGCGGCGGCGCACGACGAACGCTTCGCGGAAGTATCCGAGGTGGGCGATCGGCCCGCCGAAGCTGGTGCAGCCCAGGCGCAGGAAGGCGAGGAACACTTCGAGCACCGAGCCGCGTGCGACCTGTTCCGGAAGAGGGGACGACATCGCGCTACTCCGGGTGTCTGGCGTTCGAGGGTAGCGGATCGGTCGAGCGTGGGTCAAACTCCAGCCCTGCGCGCAGGGCTGCCATCGAGCTGCCTGATCCGCCGAGGGACACTACATGTTCGAGTCAGCCGAGCTGGGCCACCGCATCGACCGCGAAGCGTACCGCAGGCGCGAACCTGCGCTGCGCGCCGCACTGCTGCAGGCGCAGGTCGAGATCGGCGTGCACAGGCGTTTTCCGGTTCTGATCGTGATCGGCGGCGTCGATGGCGCAGGCAAGGGCGAGACGGTCAACCTGCTCAACGAGTGGATGGACCCGCGGCATATCGACACCCATGCATTCGGCCCGCCGTCGGACGAGGAATCCGAGCGGCCGCGCATGTGGCGCTTCTGGCGCGTGCTGCCGCCCAAAGGACGCATGGGTATCCTGTTCGGCGCCTGGCATACGCAGCCGTTGCTCGACCGGGTCTATCGCCGCACCGACGCCGACCGTTTCGAGCAGCAACTGCAGGAGGTCGAGCGCTTCGAGCAGATGCTCGTCGACGAAGGCGTGCTGCTGTTGAAGTTCTGGTTGCACCTCTCGAAGAAGGACCAGCAGGCGCGGCTCAAGGCGCTCGAGAAGGATCCGCTCACGCGCTGGCGGGTGACGAAGGACGACTGGGCCCGCTTCGACAAGTACGATCGCTTCCGCAAGGTGTCCGAGGTACTCGTGCGCCGCACCGGCACGGCGAGCGTGCCCTGGCATGTCGTGGAGGGGCTCGATGCCTGCTATCGCAGCCTGACCGTCGGCGAGACGCTGCTCGCGGCGATGCGCGCGCGGCTCGACCTGCCGGTGCCTGCGGTGCCAGCGGTGCCTGCGACACGTGAGACACCTGCGACACCGCAGGACGGTGAAGGGCCGGGCAGGACGGCGCGGGCGTCCCCGACGAACGGCCAGGTCGACCTGCTGTCCGCGCTGCAGCTCGACCAGCCGATGTCGCGCGAGAGGTACCAGCCGGCGCTGGAGTTGCTGCAGGGCCGGCTCAACCGGCTGTCGCGCGATGCGAAGTTCCGCAAGCGCGCGGTGGTGGTGGTGTTCGAGGGCAGCGATGCCGCGGGCAAGGGAGGCGCGATCCGCCGGCTCACCGCGGCGCTCGATGCACGCCAGTACCGCGGCATCCCGGTGGGCGCGCCGGACGAAGCCGAGCGTGCACAGCCCTATCTGTGGCGCTTCTGGCGCCACCTGCCGCGGCGCGGCCATTTCGCGATCTTCGACCGCTCCTGGTACGGGCGGGTGCTGGTGGAACGGATCGAAGGCTACTGCAGCGAAGAGAGCTGGCAGCGCGCGTATGGCGAGATCAACGAGTTCGAGGCCGAACTGTGCGCGCACGGCATCCTCGTGGTGAAGTTCTGGCTGCAGATCAGCAAGGAAGAACAGTTGCGCCGTTTCCGCGAGCGCGAGCAGGTCGCGTTCAAGAATTTCAAGATCACCGCCGACGACTGGCGCAACCGCAAGCGCTGGAACGACTACCAGCACGCGGTCTGCGACATGGTCGATCGCACCTCGACCGCCATCGCGCCGTGGACGCTGGTCGAGGCGAACAACAAGCTCCATGCGCGGATCAAGGTCCTGACCACGCTCGTCGAGCGCATCGAGCAGGCGCTGTAGGCACGGACGCGGACCCGGCCGGGATGCCGGGTCAGGGATGCCGCCGGGTCAGGGATACATCGACCAGCCCACGCGTGAGGTGCGTGCGCGGAACAGGTGACCTTCGGTGGTGGTGACGAACAGCGCGGTCAGGTCTGGCCCGCCGAAGGCGCAGTTGGTCGGGCGGATCGCGGGTACCGGATGCGTCTCGAGCACGCGTCCGGCCGACGAGAACACGTAGATCATGGGGCCGGATCCGGCCACTTCCCAGCCTGCGGTGGCCACGATGTTGCCGTCGCGGTCGAGGCACATCCCGTCGATGCCGCGATGCGCGCCGCGCGCGTCCTCTCCCCAGGTGAACAGCGTCGTGAAGCTGCCCAGGCTGCCGTCGTCCAGGATCGGGTAGGCGCGCAGCTCGCGCGGCACGCCTTTCGCGTAACCGCTCTCGGCGACATACAGCGTGCGCTGGTCCTGGGAAAGCAGCACGCCATTGGGCATGGTGGTGTCGAAGGTGACGCGGGTGGTGGTGAAGCTTCCGTCCGGCTGCGGGTCGCAGCGAAGCACCGACTGGTCGGGCAGTTCGGTCTGTTCGGTCGTGTCCCAGTTGCCCGGGTTGATCGGGTTGCTGAACCAGATGCGCCCCTTGCGGTCGATCGCGAGATCGTTCGGCGTGTTCAGGCGCTTGCCGTCGACGCGATCGACGACCCGCGTGTCGGTGCCATCAGGGTCGAAGCGCAGCACCGATCGGCCACCCGAACAGCAGCCGAACAGGCGGCCCTCGCTGTCGAAGGCAAGGCCGTTGGTGCGGTTGGTACCGCTGCGCCAGGTGGAGATCGCGCCAGTGGTGGCGTCCAGGCGCAGGATCGTGCTGGCATGGATGTGCGTGAACAGCAGTTGCTCGCCATCCCACACCGGGCCTTCCGTCAGCGGGATGCCACGTGGCTTCAGCAGCAGTTCGAATGTCCAGTCCATCGCCGACCCTCCGCTGGCGTTCAGCCCATCGACGCGCCGTAGGCCTGTGCATCGAGCAGCCCGGGCGCCGACAGCGCATCGTGCGCGGCCTCGATGCGCACCAGCCAGGCGCCGTACGGGTCCGCGTTGAGTGATTGCGGGCTGTCGCGCAGCGCCTCGTTGACCTCGACCACCGTTCCGGCCACCGGCGCATGCACGTCGGAGGCGGTCTTTACCGACTCGATCACCATGAAAGGCTCGCCCGCGACCAGCATCTTTCCTGCTGCCGGCAGGTCGGCGAACACCACGTCGCCGAGCGCGTCCTGCGCGAACTCGGTGATGCCGATCTCGATGCGTCCTGGCGCGATCTCACGCGCCCACTGGTGGGTAGGAATGTAGCGACGATCGGCAGGTTGAAGCGTCATGAGGAATCCGGATAGGAGGATGCGGTTGAAGACGGGGTCGGACACGGATCATCGACCCGCTGCGGCGGCGACACCTCGCGCCGTTCGACCCGCTGACGGGCGGGCACCGGGGCGCCGCCAGACAGGGGCCCTGCCGCCGCCCGGATTGTCGCACCGCCGGGCGCAGGTGGCGCGCATTGACACCCGGCCTGATGCCCACGACGACGTGTTGGCGATATAATTTCGGGTTATTCCCCGAGGCATGGTGCCCGGGTTGCGGTGAACCACAGGTCCACAGTCCTCGGAGCGTCCTCGGGCAGCCTCCAGGTCTGCAGGCAGCGACCGGTACCGACGGAGAGTCATTCGATGAGCGCGCAGCATGGTGAAGGTTCCGAAGGCGAAAGCCAGGGTCTGATTCGCACGCCGAAGCAGTTGATCACGGTGGTGGTGCTCTCTTTCATCGTGCCGGTGATCGGTATCGTGATGCTGGTGTGGTTCGTCACGGGGGGCAAGAACCTCGAGCCGGCCGGCAGTTCGGCTCGCGCCGCCGAGTCGATCTCGGATCGCATGCGTCCGGTGGGCGCGCTGTGGATCGCGGGCGAGACGCCACCCGCCGGCGCCGCTGCAGCGGCGGCACCTGCCGCCACGGTGGTCGCCGCGGCACCGGCTGCGGCCGCCGCAGCCCCGGCCGGCAGCGTCGATGGCGAGGACGTCTACAAGAAGGCGTGCGCTGCATGCCATGCATCCGGTGCTGCCGGTGCGCCGAAGAGCGGCGACAAGGCTGCCTGGGCGCCGCGCCTCAAGAAGGGTGAAGACGCGCTCGTGGCCTCGGTCATCAAGGGTCTGGGCATCATGCCGCCCAGGGGTGGCAATCCGGCACTGACCGACGCACAGATCCGCGCTGCGGTCGCCTACCAGATCAAGACCAACCGCTGACCGCTGACGACTGACGACTGGCCACTCACCCGGTCCCGCCCGCGGTCGATCGGTCGGTCAGTCGGTCGGTCGGTCAGTCGGTCGGTCAATCAATCAACAGGCCGACAGGGCGGCTGCGACACGTTCCTGCGCCGTCTCCGCCAGCCTGCGCCGATGCATGCGCAGGTTGACGCCGTCCGGACCGGCCGCGTCGTCCGGTGTGTCCTTCCGGTTCCGGTTGCTGCCCGCGCGCAGCGGCTCGATCGGCTCCAGAAAATGCAGTTCCGCGCGCAGCCCGCTGGCCCCCGCGATGCGCCACATCGAGGCGAGCAGGGACAGTTCGTCGACATAGGCCGGCACGGTGCTCCGCACGCCCGCCGGGTCGACATAGCGGATCGCGACTGGATACACCCGGGCACCGGCGTCCACCGCCGGCAGGAACAGCGACGCATGGAACGGGCGCACCACCGAACCGTCGGTCGTGGTGCCTTCCGGGAACACCGCGATGCGCTCGCCGGCAAGGGCCAGGCGCGCGACGATGCGGTCGTTCACCTTGCGCGTGTCGGTCCGGCGTGCGCGTTCGATGAACAGCGTGCCGACGCGGGCGGCGAGCCAGCCGAACACCGGCCAGCCACGGATCTCGGATTTCGCGACGAACAGGGTGGGGCAGACCGAATTGATCACCCAGATGTCCAGCCAGGACACATGGTTTGCAGCGATGAACACGGGCAGATCGTCATCGGGCAGCTGGCCGCGCACATCGAGGCCGACATCGAGGATGTCCAGCAGCGAGGCAGACCAGGGCTGCATGTGCCGGTTGCGCAACCGCACGTCGGGGCGATCGAGGACGAACAGCGCGATCAGCAGCCCGCGCGCCATCAGCGCCACTGCGCGGGCGAGCCGCCAGCTGCGCACGAAGACGCCGTGACGGTCAGCGCACGACATCCGAGATGAGCACCTTTACGCCGGTCGCACCCACGTTCACCGGCTGTACGGATCCGACCAGGTCCCCCGGCTGCGGCTTCGCGTCCCCCGATCGCGAGACACGCGCCGAGACCACTACCTGCCGGTGCATCGACAGCTTCGCCCCTGGCGCCATGCTCGATGAGTCATCGAGCGTGAAGCGCAGCGGCAGCGCCTGCACCGTGGTGCGGATCACCGCCAGCGGCAGCGGCGGACCATCGACCGCGCGCGCAAAGATGAAGACCGATTCATCCGGTTTCGCCTGGCGCATCAGTTCGGGCGCGAGAGACACCTCACCGCTGATGCGCGCGCCCCCGG
>JBILGF010000396.1:0-3393 GCA_044351195.1 Burkholderiales bacterium | reverse complement strand
GGGACCGGGATCTGCGACGCCGGCGTCGCCGGCACGCTCTGCATCAGGCTGCGTGGTGCGCCGGTATTGGCCGCAAGATAAGTGAGGACGAGGCTGGTGATGAAGAACAGCGTGGCCATGACCGCGGTCATCCGGCTCATGAAGTTCGCCGACCCGCTGGAACCGAACAGGCTGCCGGCAGAGCCGCTGCCGAAGGCCGCGCCCATGTCGGCACCCTTGCCCTGCTGCAACAGCACGAACACCACGATCGCGGCGGCCGCAAGCACATGGAATATCAGTATGAAAGTCTGGAGCATCCCGAGGTATCCCTGTTGTGCAGATCAGCCGAAAGCGCGGCAGATCGGCTCGAAATCATCGATCGAAAGAGAAGCGCCACCGATCAGCCCGCCGTCGACGTCCGGCATGGCGAACAGTTCGGCGGCATTGGAAGGTTTGACGCTGCCGCCGTAGAGCAGCGAGATGCCCGCACCGGCAGTCCCGAGCCGGGCGCGCAGGAAGCCGTGCACCGCCTGCACCTGGTCAGGCGAGGCGTTGCGCCCGGTACCAATCGCCCACACCGGCTCGTAGGCGATCACGCATCCCGACAACGCCTCGAGCCCCAGCAACTCGATGCACACCGACAACTGGCCGGCAATGACCGTCTCGGTCATGTCGGCGTCGCGTTCGTCCAGTGTCTCGCCCAGGCAGATGATCGGTGTCAGGCCTGCGCCCAGCACCGCTGCCGCCTTGCCGGCCACCAGGGCGCTGGTCTCGGCATGGCCGGCGCGCCGCTCGGAATGACCGACGATCACGCAGGCCGCTCCGAAGTCGGCAACCATCGCAGCGGACACCTCACCGGTGTAGGCGCCCGCCGGATGCACGCTGACATCCTGTGCACCCCAGCGCACCGGGCTTGCACCCAGGGCCGCCTGTGCCTGTGCGAGATAGGGAAACGGCACGCACACCGAAACCTCGGCCGCAGCCGGCGCGCGGCAGAACGCGTCCGCGAGACCCGACAGCAGCGACGCGTTGCGCGCAAGCGAGCCATGCATCTTCCAGTTGCCCACCACGCGTCTGACACGCATCGGAATCTATCCAGGCCAAAACCCCGGAATTATACGGATGCGGCGGCCCGCCGGTCAACCTGACGCCAGGCCTGCACGGCAGGCCTGGCATTGCGGGCGAGTGCCGATCAGCCGAACCGGCCGGTGATGTAATCCGACGTCTGCTTGAGCTTCGGGTTGATGAACATCGTCTCGGTATCGCCGTATTCGATCAGCTTTCCGAGATACATGAAACCGACGTTGTCCGAGACGCGCGCGGCCTGCTGCATGTTGTGCGTCACGATGACAATCGTGTACTGCTCGCGCAGCTCATGGATCAGGTCTTCGATCTTCGCCGTCGCGATCGGATCGAGCGCCGAGCAGGGCTCGTCCATCAGCAGCACTTCCGGGTCGGACGCGATGCCGCGCGCGATGCACAGGCGCTGCTGCTGGCCACCGGACATGCCCAGCGCGCTCTCCTGCAGGCGATCCTTCACCTCGTCCCAGAGCGCGGCCGAGCGCAGCGCCCGCTCGCAGGTCTCGTCGAGGATGGCCTTGCTGCCGACGCCATCCACGCGCAGCGGATACACCACGTTGTCGTAGATGGACATGGCGAACGGGTTGGGCTTCTGGAACACCATGCCCATGCGCTTGCGCAGCGCGATCACGTCCACTCCCGTGCGGTAGATGTCGAGGTCGCCGGTGCGGATCTCGCCGTCGATGCGCAGATCGTCGATCAGGTCATTCATGCGGTTGAGGCAGCGCAGCAGGGTCGACTTGCCACACCCCGACGGACCGATCAGCGCCGTGACCATGCCCTTCTGGATGCTCATGTTCACGTCGAACAAGGCCTGGGCCTGCCCGTACCACAGGTTGAACCTGCGAATGTCGAGGGCGATGCCATCCTTGCCCTCTTTCACGTGATAGCAGGTCTGTCCTTCGCTTCTTTCGAGTGCGACGGCTTCCATCGGGGCGCCTTTCAGAATTGCGGGCCAGCGTACTTGCGCTTGAGCCGGTTGCGGATATAGATCGCGAAGGAACTCATCGCCACGATCAGGAACAGCAGCAACAGCGTGGTCACGTACACCATCGGCTTGCCAGCCTCGGAATTGCGCGACTGGAAACCCACGTCGAAGATATGGAAGCCCAGGTGCATGAAGCTGCGCTCGAGATGGATGAACGGCGCGAAGCCGTCGATCGGCAACGACGGTGCCAGCTTGACCACTCCGACCAGCATCAGCGGCGCCACCTCGCCGGCGCCGCGTGCCATCGCCAGGATCATCCCGGTCATGATCCCGGGAAACGCCTTGGGCAGCACCACGTTGCGGATGGTCTGCCATTTGGAAGCCCCGCAGGCGAGCGATCCTTCGCGCATCGAGCGCGGCACGGCGGCGAGCGCCTCTTCGGTGGCGACGATCACCACCGGCACCGTAAGCAGCGCAAGCGTCAGCGAGGCCCAGAGCACACCACCCGTGCCGAAGGTCGGGTTCGGCAGCCGCTCGGGATAGAACAGCTGGTCGATGGTCCCGCCCATGGTGTAGGCAAAGAAGCCCAGCCCGAACACGCCGTACACGATGCTCGGCACTCCGGCCAGGTTGTTCACCGAGATACGCACGATCGAGGTGATGCGGCCCTGCTTCGCATATTCGCGCAGGTAGAGCGCGGTGATCACGCCGAACGGCGCGACGAACACCACCATCATCAGCGTCATCGCGACGGTACCGAAGATCGCGGGCAGGACCCCACCCTGGGTGTTCGCCTCGCGCGGCTCGGTGGACAGGAATTCCCACCAGCGCGACAGATAGATACCGACCTTGTCGAAGAACGACAACTGGTTCGCCGGGAAGAAGCGCACGATCTGGCTCAGTTCGAGTTCGAGCGTCCGTCCGCCGATCTCCTCGAGCGTGGCCTTGAACCGGCGGTCGACCGCCTGGATCTCCCGTACGCGGACCTGCAGAACCTCGAACTCTTTCTGCAGCTCGGCGATCCGCTGCTCCGCGCGCGCCGTCACTTCCCTGGTCGTGGGGCTGTCCGCACCGTTGCGCAGGACCGCCTTGCGAATCTCCAGCCGCGCCTCGTCGATGCGGTAGTTCACGGCACCAATGTCGCCGCGCTCCAGGCGCCGGATCTGGTGAAAGCGTTCACGGGCGAGGTCCTGCTCGCGCTGCATCACCGCGTAATCGAACGGTACCGACTGGCCATCGAGGGTCAGGCCCCGCACGCGGCCGATGAACGTGCCCCACTGCTGGCGCTCGAACAGGTGCATGTCGGGCGGGTAGGTGATGTTGTCCACTTCGAATTCCGACACCCAGCGGAAGTCGTCCCCGTAGAGGTCGAAGTTCGCGGTCTTGTAGAGGGTGCGGCGCGAGAA
>JBILGF010000395.1:0-3396 GCA_044351195.1 Burkholderiales bacterium | reverse complement strand
TTCGATGACCGGGACCAAGCTCGTGCATGTGCCCTACAAGGGCGGCGGCCCGCAGGTGATCGGCCTGATCGGCGGCGAGGCGCAGGCCTCGCTGGCAACCATCGCCTCGGTCATCGCGCACATCAAGTCCGGTCGCCTGCGCGCACTCGGCGTGGCCTCCGGGCGGCGCTCGCCGACGCTGCCCGAGGTGCCGACCATCGCCGAGGCCGGCGTGCCGGGCTACGAGTTGAGTCCGTGGATCGGGTTGATGGCGCCGGCGGCCACGCCGCGGCCGGTGATCGACCGCCTGAACGCCGAGGTGAACCGCGCGCTGAAGCTGCCCGAGGTCGCCTCGACCCTGTCGGCCCAGGCGCTCGACCCGTGGGGCGGTACCCCCGAGGAGTTCGGGGCACGGCTGAAGTCCGACTTCGTCCAGTACGGCAAGCTGATCGCGATGACCGGTGCCCGCGTGGAGTAGCCGGCAGGCGTGGCCGAGGGCAGGTCGCGGGGGTCGGCAGACCTCCGTGTTTATGGTAATGGTGCAAGGTCATTTATCAGCACGCGACCTCCGGTCGCCCGTAACCCATGGCCGACCTGCTCGTCTGCATCACCTTCGACTTCGACGCGATGTCGGGGTTCATCTCGCGCGGCATGACGTCGCCCTCGCCGATCTCGCGTGGCGAGTTCGGTCCGGCGGCCGCGCCGCGCATCCTCGAGATGCTGCGCCAGCACAAGGTACGCAGCACCTGGTGCATCCCTGGCCACACGCTCGAGACCTACCCGTCGCAGTGCAAGTCGGTGTTCGATGCCGGCCACGAGATCGCGCACCACGGCTGGACGCACGTGCCCCCGGCGCAGCTCACCCGTGAGCAGGAAGAGTCCGGCCTCGCACGCGCCAACGAGGCGATCAGGCGCCTGACCGGCCGCTATGCCCAGGGCTACCGCTCGCCGTCGTGGGACCTTTCCCCGCATTCGGTGGAACTGCTGCTCGCGCACGGCTTCCGCTACGACAGCTCGATGATGGGTGACGACTACACCCCGTACCGCGTGCGTCACGGCGACGTGATCACACTCGAGCAGCCGGCGGTGTTCGGCAAGCCCACGCGCCTGATCGAGTTGCCGATCTCCTGGTCGCTCGACGACTACCCGGTGTTCGAGTTCATCCGCACGCCGCAGACGCTGCTGCCGGGAAACTCGAATGCGAACCTGGTGGTGGACAACTGGATCGCCGATTTCACCTGGATGCAACGCTCGGTCGCCGACTGGGGCGTGCTCACGTATACCTTCCATCCGTTCGTGATCGGGCGCGGGCACCGCATGCTCGCGCTCGAAAAGCTGCTGGTGGCGCTGGCGGCCGGCGGCGCGCGGTTCGTGACGATGGAAGAGGCCGCGGCGGAATACGACCGCCGTCTGCCATTGGCTGCGGGCTGAGACCGCTGCGGGCGGGTTGCCCACACCTAGTCCGTGCCCGAAACGGATGCAATGCTCTTCATCAACAGCGCAAGGAGTCCAGGATGACCAAGAGTCTCGAGATGCGGCGCACGCCGCGCGCAACGATCCTGTCGTGGGCGGTCGCAGCGGCGGTGCTGGTGCCCGCCGCCTCGGCGGTGCAGGCACAGAAATTCCCGGATCGTCCGCTGCGCATCATCACCGGCTTCCTGCCGGGCGGCGTGTCCGACACGATCGCGCGCGTGCTGGGCGACCAGTTGAGCACCGCGCTCGGCGAGCGTGTGGTCGTCGACGGCCGCCCCGGTGCCGGCGGCATGGTCAGCATGGAGATCGCGGCCAAGGCCACGCCCGATGGCCACACGATCTACCTTGCGCAGCCGGTCGTCTCCATCGCGGCCGCGATCGACAAGTACCCGTGGGACCCGATCAAGGCGTTCTCGCCGGTCGGCATGATCGGCATCTCGATGACCCTGCTCGCGGCCAACCCCTCGTTCCCGGCGGGCAACCCGAAGGAATTCATCGCCTATGCGCAGGCCAATCCCGGCAAGATCAACTACGGATCGTCCGGCTTCGGCGGCCCCAACCATATCGCGGCCGAACTGCTGCAGGTGATGGGCAAGTTCCAGATGAACCACGTGCCGTACAAGGGTGCCGGGGCGACCGTGCCTGCGTTGATCGCCGGCGAGGTGCCGGTGGCCGTGATGCCGCTGCTCGGAGGCCTGCCGCACTTGAAGGCGGGGCGCATCAGGCCGATCGGCGTGACCGGCGCCAGGCGCACCACGGCCGCGCCCGACATCCCGGCGATCAACGAGACGGTGCCCGGCTTCAGCTACCAGTCGTGGTTCGGCTTCGTGCTGCCGGCCGGTGCGCCGCGCCCGGTGGTGATGCGGCTGAACACCGAACTCAACAAGATACTCACCAACCCGGACACGCGCGAGAAGCTGTCGAGTCAGGGCGTGGACACCGAGACCAGCACACCCGAGCAGCTGGGCCGGGTAATGGCCGAGGACGTGGTCGCGCTGCGCAAGCTGATCAAGGCGACCGGGCTCAAGCTGAACTGAGGCTGCGCGCGTTTCCCTTTATGGCGCAAGGGTGTTTGGGCTAGCATCACCCACCTGGCAGGGCCACGCCGACGGAGCGACCGATGAACGACCCGCATGTGAATCTCGACAATTTCTGGATGCCCTTCACCGCCAATCGCCAGTTCAAGGCGAAGCCGCGGATGCTGGTGTCGGCCAAGGACATGCACTACACCAGCGACGATGGCCGGCAGGTGGTCGACGGCTGCGCCGGCCTCTGGTGCGTCAACGCCGGCCACAACCGCGAAGAGATCATCTCCGCGATCAAGGCCCAGCTCGACACGCTCGACTTCGCGCCGACATTCCAGATGGGGCATCCGATGGCGTTCAAGGCCGCCGAGAAGGTGGCTGCCCTGGCGCCGGAGGGCATGAACAAGGTGTTCTTCGCCAACTCGGGGTCGGAATCGGTCGACAGCGCGCTGAAGATCGCGCTCGCCTACCACCGCGCCCGCGGCGAGGGCACGCGCACCAAGTTCATCGGTCGCGAGCGCGGCTACCATGGCGTCGGCTTCGGCGGCATCTCGGTCGGCGGTATCCCGATGAACCGCAAGGTGTTCGGCGGCCAACTGCTGCCGGGCGTCGACCACCTGCCGCATACCCACAACCTGCGCGAGGCGGCGTTCTCGCGTGGCCAGCCGAAATGGGGCTCGCACCTCGCCGAAGACCTCGAGCGCCTGGTCGCACTGCATGATGCATCGAACATCGCGGCCGTGATCGTCGAGCCGGTGGCCGGTTCCACCGGCGTGCTGCCGCCGCCGGTGGGCTACCTCGAGACCCTGCGTGCCATCTGCGACAAGCATGGCATCCTGCTGATCTTCGACGAGGTCATCTCCGGTTTCGGGCGCCTGGGCACGCCGTTCGCGGCGCAGTACTTCAACGTGACGCCCGA
>JBILGF010000491.1:0-2686 GCA_044351195.1 Burkholderiales bacterium | reverse complement strand
GAAGGCCGCACGCGATCTGCGCCTCGCGGTGCGCGAGGACGCCGGACGGCTGACGCTGCGCCTGCTGCGCGAGCGTGCAGCATTCATGCCGGCACTGGAACAGTTGCTGGCGGCGCTGGAAGGGTTGGGCGAGCACCTGGCCGAGCAGGGAGAGCGCAGCGAAGGGCTGGGCAAGTGTGCCGAGCGCTGCGAAGAACTGTTCCGCCGGTTATCCCGATGGCAGGCACAGGCGGTGGCCGATGCGTCCCCCCGTCCTTACGGGGATGGTGAGGGCGGGGGCAGGGACGGAGACGATCCGGATGCCGGGTGGGTGCTCTGGGGCGAGACCTTTGCGCAGTCGCTGCAGCTGCATGCGACACCGCTGTCGATAGCACGCATCTTCCGCCAGCAGCTCGGCGGCAGCGGCCATCCGAGGGCCTGGGTCTTCACCTCGGCAACGCTGTCGATCGAGGGCGACTTCAGCCATTATTCCGGGGCGCTCGGCCTGTCGGACGCCGAATGCGCGAGCTGGCCGAGTCCGTTCGATTTCCCGCGGCAGTCGATGCTGTACGTGCCCACCGGCATGCCCGAGCCGAGCACGGCCGACTACGTGCGCGCCGTGGTGCAGGCCGCGCTGCCGGTGATCGAGGCGGCCGGTGGCCGGGCGTTCATCCTGTGCACCAGCCTGCGCGCGATGCGCATGGCACACCAGCTGCTCGACGAGGCCTTCCGCCGTCGTGGCCTGATGTTCCCGCTGATGGTGCAGGGCGAGGCCTCGCGTACCGAACTTCTGGAACAGTTCCGCGTGCGCGGCAATGCCGTGCTGGTGGCCAGCCATTCGTTCTGGGAAGGCGTCGACGTGCGCGGCGATGCCTTGTCGCTGGTGGTAATCGACAAGCTGCCGTTCTCCCCGCCGGACGATCCGGTGCTCGCCGCGCGCATCGAGCACATGAACCGCAACGGCGGCAACGCGTTCGCGCAGATCCAGCTGCCCGAGGCGGCGATCACGCTCAAGCAGGGCGCCGGCCGGCTGATCCGCGACGAGACCGACCGCGGCGTGCTGATGATCTGCGACCCGCGGCTGATGTCCAAGGGTTACGGGCGCAAGATATTGAAGAGCCTGCCGCCGATGAAGCTCACGCGCGAGCTGGCGCCGGTGCAGGCATTCCTGCGCGGCTGAGCCTTTGCCCCGGGCGAGGGCCGCGTCGGGCCGGAAGCGGGTAGAGGACGCAGCGGTGTTTCCAGAGGAGGGCGCAGCGCCCGCCCGCGACCGTCAGTCCTTGACCCGGCTGCCGTGCAGGTCGTGTTCGTCGGCGCGGGTGACTTTCACGTCGATGAAATCCCCGGTCTTCGCGCCGCGTACCCGCGACACGTGCACCACGCCGTCGATGTCGGGCGCATCGGCGGCGGTACGCCCTATTGCGCGCGTGCCCTGCACCGAGTCGACCAGCACGCGCACGGTCGAACCGACCTTACGCGCAAGGCGCGATGCGCTGATTCGCGCCTGCACTTCCATGAAGCGCGCCTGCCGCTCCTCGCGCACGGCGTCGGGCACCGGATCGGGCAGGGCGTTGGCTGCGGCGCCCTCCACCGGCGAATACGCGAAGCATCCCACCCGGTCGAGCTGCGCTTCCTCGAGGAAGTCGAGCAGCTGCTCGAACTCGGATTCGGTTTCGCCGGGGAAGCCGGCGATGAAGGTGCTGCGGATCGTCAGCTCGGGACAGGCCTCGCGCCAGGCGCGGATGCGTGCGAGGTTGTTCTCGGCGCTGGCCGGACGCTTCATCAGCTTCAGGATGCGCGGGCTTGCATGCTGGAAGGGCACGTCGAGGTAGGGCAGGACCTTGCCTTCGGCCATCAGCGGGATCACCTCGTCGACATGCGGGTACGGATACACGTAGTGCAGCCGCACCCATGCACCGAGCGAGGACATCGCCTGCACCAGTTCGGTCATGCGCGTCTTCACCGGACGCCCGCCCCAGAAGCCGGTGCGGTACTTCACGTCGACGCCGTAGGCCGAGGTGTCCTGGGAGATCACCAGCAGTTCCTTCACGCCGGCGCGCACCAGATGCTCGGCCTCCTGCAGCACGTCGCCGACCGGGCGCGACACCAGATCGCCGCGCATCGATGGAATGATGCAGAACGTGCAGCGGTGGTTGCAGCCCTCCGATATCTTCAGGTACGCATAGTGCCGTGGCGTAAGGCGGATGCCCTGCGGCGGCACCAGGTCGGTGAACGGGTCGTGCGGGCGCGGCATGCAGTCGTGTACCGCCTGCATCACCTCGTCGGTGGCATGCGGGCCGGTCACTGCAAGCAGGTTGGGGAAGGTGTCGCGCACCACCGTGCCCTTGGCGCCCAGGCATCCGGTGACGATCACCTTGCCGTTCTCGGCCAGTGCCTCGCCGATCGCCTCGAGCGACTCTTCGACCGCCGCGCCGATGAAGCCGCAGGTGTTCACGATCACCATGTCCGAGCCGGCATAGTCGGGGGAGATCGCATAGCCTTCGGCGCGCAGCTGGGTCAGGATGCGCTCGGAATCGACCAGCGCCTTGGGACAGCCGAGCGAGACGAAACCGACCCGGGGCACCCCTGCCGGCTTCGCCATCGCGCCCGAAGTACCCTGGCTGTCAGGCGCCGTGCGCCCGGCACCCGCGCCCACCGGCGCGCCGGGGTGCCGTTTCGCGGCGGGCAACGCTACTTCTCTTCCGGC
>JBILGF010000394.1:0-3431 GCA_044351195.1 Burkholderiales bacterium | reverse complement strand
TCAATGCCACGGCGGCCACGGCGAACGGACCCAGGACATACCCGCGGGCAACCAGCAGGATCGCGACGGCCACCAGTGGCAGCAGCAGCGACCAGGCGGGAAGGGCGGCAGGCAGTCGCATCATGTACTGCGTCTCTTGCGGGGGCGAGCCGGCCGCGTGGGCGATGACTGCCGCGCATCGGGCTGCGCCCGGGATCGGCCGAGCGCCAGCGCTGCGCCAAGCGCCTGGCTCGCGGCGTCCAGTTCCGAAGCGAGCCTCGATTCGATCTCGTCGAGCGCCGCCGCGATCAGCGCCCCGTATGGCGTGAGCTGCGTGCCGCGGCCGCGCTGCGTGGCGATCAGTGCGCTGCCCAGTGCATCCTCGGCACTGCGGATCAGGGCCCACGCGTGACGGTAGGAGTACCCCAGGCCACTGGCGGCCTCGCGCAGGGAATCCACGCGCGGCAGCCGGCGCAGCAACTGGAACGCCGCGGTCGGAATCAGCGCCGGCCCGATCGCGCAGATCGACACTGAAACACGCAACCGCAGTTTGGAGTCTTCTGACGCACGCGACGCAGACACCTCGATCGGCGATGCAGCGGTTTGCGGCGCAGCGGCCGCGATGTTCCAGCGATGCGCGACCGCGGGCAGCGAATCGGATTTCGAGTTCATATTGAGTATCCGCCTATCAGGGGTTAAGTTTGCCCGCTTCCACAAGCCTCGGGGGCATCATGCACACCGTCCGGCGATCAGGCCCGTCCGTCGCAGCTGTCGCGCGGTTCGCAGCCATTCCTCTCGTTCGCGCCGTGGCCGTGATCGGTCTCGCAGCCGCAGTACTACTCTCGCCCGCAACTGCTGCGCAGGTCCCTTCGGCGGGCTCGGCGGGCGTGCCCCGGCCCGCCGTCGATCGCGTGATCCGGCTGGCTACCACGACCAGCACCGAAAATTCCGGGCTGCTCGGCTGGTTGCTGCCGCCGTTCGAGCAGTCGATGGGTTATTCCGTTCGTGTGGTGGCCGTGGGCACCGGTGCTGCGCTGAAGATCGGCGCCAACGGGGACGCCGATCTCGTTCTGGTGCATGCGCGCGCCGCGGAGGACCGGTTCGTGGCGGCTGGACACGGGGTGGACCGCCGTGACGTCATGTTCAACGATTTCGTGTTGATCGGGCCGAAATCCGACCCCGCTGGCGCACGCGCTGCGGGCACGGCCGCAGCGGCACTGAAGGCGGTGGCCGATCGCCGCCAGCGATTCGTGTCGCGCGGCGACGATTCCGGTACCCACCAGATGGAACTCGACCTCTGGAAGTCGGTCGGCGGGCTGCCGAAATGGCCCGGTTACCTCTCTGCCGGACGGGGCATGGGCGAGGTGCTTGCGATGGCCAGCGAACTGCAGGCTTACGCGTTGACCGACCGCGGCACCTGGGTGTCGGCGCGCGGCAGGCTCGGTCTGGTCGTGGTGTCCGAGGGCGATCCGGCCCTCGCCAACCCCTACGGCGTGATCGCCGTGAACCCGGCCCGTCACCCCGGGGTGAATGCCAGGGGCGCCCGCGAGCTGATCGACTGGCTGACGTCGCCACAAGGGCAGGCCCGGATCGCATCGTTCAAGGTCGGTGGCGAAACCCTGTTCTTCCCGGGCGTCCCGAAGCCGGCCCGATAGCCCTTGGACCTGCTGGAGCCCACACGCGAGGCGCTGTACCGCCTCGCCACCCTCGACCCGGCGCTGTGGTCTGTGGTCGGCGTGTCGATGCAGGTGTCGCTGCTGGCGCTCGCGGTTGCCACGCCGTTCGCCGTTGCTGGCGGCTATCTGCTGGCGATGACGGTGTTTCCCGGGCGCCGCATGCTGGTCATCCTGGTCCAGAGTCTGCTGTCCTTCCCCACGGTGGTGATCGGGCTGTTGCTGTACCTGCTGCTGTCGCGCCAGGGACCGTTGGGCGCCTGGCAACTGCTGTTCACGCGTGAGGCGATGGTGATCGGACAGGTGGTCATCGCATTCCCGATCGTCTGCGCGTTCACGCTGGCAGCGGTACAGTCCGCCGACCCGCGCCTGCACGAGACGGCACGCCTGCTGGGGGCGTCGCGCCTGCGCGCCGCGCTCACGCTGCTGCGCGAGGTTCGCTTCGCTCTGGTCGCCGCGATCCTCAGCGGCTTCGGGCGAGTGGTCTCGGAAGTGGGCTGCGCGCTGATGGTCGGTGGCAACATCGCCGGCCATACCCGAAGCATACCCACTGCGATCGCGCTGGAGACCAGCAAGGGTGCCTTCACCGAGGGCATCGCGCTGGGCATCGTGCTGATGGTGCTGGCCCTGGGCGTCAACATCGGGCTCGCATTCAGCCAGGGCGCCGGTCTTGGAGTCGGGGCTGAGCGCCGGTTCGAGTCCGCTCCGACTCAAGGAAGGTGGACACGCATGCGCGGCGGCGCCGGTGACCGGGCGGGTCCCGGGTGAGCGCCCCGCCGCTGCTGTGCGCGTCGGGCCTGAGCCTGCGCTTTGGCGAGCGCACCGTGCTCGACGGCTGTTCGCTGGCACTCGCTGCCGGCGAGGCCTGGGTGCTCACCGGCGACAACGGCGCTGGCAAGACGACGCTGCTGCGCGTGCTGGCTGGCCTGCAACGACCGGATGCCGGGTCGCTGGCCTTCGACGGGCGCCCGGTCCTGGCCGGTCGGTTTCCGGTCGAGGTGAGACAGGCCCTGCAGTTCGTGCCTGCCCATCCGGTGCTGTTCTCGACCAGCGTGCAGGAGAACATCGACTACGGCCTGCGTGTGCGCGGCATCGGGCGCGACGAGTGCCGACAGCGCACCCGGGCTGCGATCGAGTGGGCGCGCCTTCAGTCGGTTGCCGGCACCCAACCACGCCACCTCTCCGCGGGCGAGACGCAGCGCACCGCCATCGCCCGCGCATGGGTACTGGAGCCGAAGGTCATCCTGTTCGACGAACCGACGGCGAACCTCGACCGTGAGTCGCATGCGCAGGTGCTGGGTCTGATCGAGCGCCTGGTCGCTGCTGGCGCCGCGGTGCTGATCGCTGCGCACGACCGCGCGCTGGCCGAACGGGCGGGCATGCGGCGCCTGCACCTGTCCGGCGGCAGGCTCGCTACACTCGACCCATGAACGTGCTCGGTTTCGCCGGCTTCTCCGGCAGCGGCAAGACGACGCTGATCGAGCGGCTGGTACCGCTGCTGGTCGCCCGCGGCTGGCGCGTCTCGCTGCTGAAACACGCCCATCATGCGTTCGACGTCGATCGGCCGGGCAAGGACTCCTGGCGGCACCGCCAGGCCGGCTGCACCGAAGTGCTGATCGGTTCGGCCAACCGGTGGGCGCTGATGCACGAGCTGCGCGGTGCGCCTGAACCATCGCTGGGGGAACTGCTGGAGCGGATGTCGCCGTGCGACCTGGTGCTGGTCGAAGGCTGGAAACATGCGGCGATCCCGAAGATCGAGGTGTATCGCGCAGCCTGCCC
>JBILGF010000047.1:0-11319 GCA_044351195.1 Burkholderiales bacterium | reverse complement strand
CGGGCCGCGCGGCACGGGTGCCGAACGCGGTCAGGATGGTCGGCATCGCCGCGCCGCCCGGCCCGGTCAGTCGGTGCGACAGCGCATCGGTGTCTACCAGGGCGGCACCATGCCGGACGAACAGGTCGGCTGCAGTCGACTTGCCACTGCCGATGCCCCCGGTCAGGCCCACCACGAACAGCCCTGTGCCGATGCCGGCAACTGGTGAACCGCCCGCAGCAGTCGACATCGGGTCGGCCACGGCGGGTCAGCCCATCAGCCTGAGGTACCCGGCAATGATCGCATCGCCCCATATCAGGGCGACCACGCCGGCGATCGCCAGATAGGGCCCGAACGGCATCGGTACGCTGCGGCCGAGCCGGGCCGCTGCGATCAGGGCGATGCCGATCGCAGCGCCGGCGAGCGACGACAGCAGGATCACCAGCGGCAGCACCTGCCATCCGAGCCACGCACCGATGGCCGCGAGCAGCTTGAAGTCGCCATAGCCCATGCCTTCCCTGCCGGTGACGAGCTTGAACCCCCAGTACACCGTCCACAGGCACAGATAGCCGGCCATGGCGCCGACCACGGCATCCTGCAAAGGGGCGAATACGCCCCACACGTTGACCAGCAGCCCGGCCCAGAGCAGTGGCAGGGTCAGCCCGTCGGGCAGCAACTGGGTGTCGAAATCGATCAGCGCCAGCGCGAGCATCGTGGCGCAGAAGCCGAAGGCGAGCACCGCCAGCGGCCCGAAGCCGTAATGCCAGGCCAGAAAGCCGGCCACTGCGCCAGTGGTTGCCTCGACCAGCGGGTAGCGCGCCGCGATCGGTGCGTTGCAGGCGGCGCATCGGCCGCGCAGCGCGATCCAGCTGACCAGCGGCAGGTTGTGCAGCGCGCCGATCGGCGCGCTGCATGACGGGCAACGGGACCGTGGCCGGGCCAGGGTGAACACGGGCTGCGGCGGTAGTTCGGTACCCGCCAGCTCGGCGCACTGCGCAGCCCAGTCGCGTTCCATCATCTTCGGCAGGCGGTACACGACGACATTGAGGAAACTGCCGATCGCCAGGCCGAACAGCGCCGCGATGCCGACCCACAGAGCGGGCTCGCTGCGCAGCAGATTCGTCACGTCAGTCACGTCGCGTGCGGGCCGTGCGTCGGATCAGACCGCCTGGCCCATCTTGAAGATCGGCAGGTACATCGCAACCACCATGCCGCCGATCAGCGTGCCCAGCACGACCATGATGATCGGTTCCATCAGGCTGGACATCGCGTCGACCGCGTCGTCGACCTCGGCCTCGTAGAAGTCGGCCACCTTGGACAGCATGCTGTCGAGCGCGCCCGACTCCTCGCCTATGGCGACCATCTGGATCACCATGTTCGGAAATACGTCCACGCCCTGCATCGATACGGTGAGGCTGGTGCCGGTGGAGATCTCCTGCTGGATGCGCCTGGAGGCCTGCATGTACACCGCGTTGCCGGCGGCGCCAGCCACCGACCCGAGCGCCTCGACCAGCGGAACGCCGGCGGCGAACATGGTCGAGAGGGTCCTCGACCAGCGGGCGATGGAAGCCTTCTGGACGATCTCGCCGAATACCGGCACCTTCAGCAGCAGACGGTCGAACACGTTGCGCATCGCCTCGGATTTCTTGTACGCCGTCGCAATGATGTAAAACGCGCCGCCCACCGCGCCGAAGATCGCCCACCAGTACGCGACGAAGAAATCGGAAATCGACATCACCATCAGCGTGGGCGCGGGCAGGTCGGCACCGAAGCTGGCGAACACCTGCTTGAACGACGGGATCACGAAGATCATGATGATCGCGGTGATGATGAAGGCGACCGCGACGATGGCAACCGGATAGAACAGGGCCGACTTGATCTTGCCCTTGATCGCGAGGATCTTTTCCTTGTAGGTCGCCAGCCGATCCAGCAATGCATCGAGAATACCTGCCTGCTCGCCAGCGGCGATCAGGTTGCAGAACAGGTCGTCGAACTGGTTGGGGAACTTGCGGAACGCCTGGTTCAGGCTGGATCCGGTCGCGACGTCGGTCTTGATCGCCAGCAGCATCTTCTGCACCGACGCGTTCGAATGCCCCTTGCCGACGATGTCGAACGCCTGCAGCAGGGGCACGCCCGCCCGCATCATCACCGCGAGCTGCCGGGTGAAGATGGCGATGTCCTTCTCGGTGATCTTGCGGCCGGCGCCGATGCGCTGCTTCTTGACCTTGATGTAGGACAGCCCCTGCCGCCGCAGCTGGGCGACCACGACGTTCTGGCCGTTCGCACGCATCTCGCCGCGCACGGCTTTGCCGGTCTTGTCCTGGCCGACCCATGAATACAGGTAGGTCTGGACATCCCTCTTGCGGCCCTGGGTGATCGTTGTGGCCATCGACTGCGCTCCGCCTGATGCGAGAACCGAGGTAAGGTACTACATCAATAATGATTGCCAGACGCCAGATTGTAAAGGCTCAATCGGGTTCGGGGTGGTCGCCAGTCTGGCACATGGCACCCGCCGGCGAGCAATACGCGCCCGGTGCGGTCACCGACCGAGCAGCACCTCGCCGACGAATCGCGTACCGATATACGCGACCAGCAGCACGCCGAACCCCCAGAGGGTCCAGCGAAGCGCGATGCGTCCGCGCCATCCGAACAGGAAGCGGCCGACCAGCAGCGACGCGAAGATCGTCCAGGAGATCAGCGTGAAGACGTTCTTGTGGGTGAAGGTGAGCGGCTTGCCGAACAGTTGTTCGGAGAACAGCAGCCCGCTGAGTACCGTCGCCGAAAGCAGCACGAAGCCGGCGATGATGATCCGGAACAGCAGGGTCTCCATCGTCAGCAGGGGCGGCAGCCCCGACAGCGCTGCCGGCAGGTTGCCGGTACGCAGCTTTCGGTCGAGTGCCGCCAGCAGCACGGCATGCAGTGCCGCGATCGTCAGCAGCCCGTAGGCCAGCAGGGCGACGATCACATGGGCGGCGAGCATCGCCGCTCCCGCGTGCGCCATCGGCTGGCCGGTGCTCGAGACTGCCGGCGCCAGGGCACACACCGCCGCCACCGGGAACACCAGCAGTTGCAGCCCGCGCAGGTTGTAGAAGAAGTTGCCCAGCCAGTGGATGAATACGGTGACCAGCACGATCGCCGACAGCGCGACCCCGACGCCGATGAAGACGTTGCCATCGCGGAAGGCGGAAACGCCCACGCTCCACCCGTGCAGCAGAAGGATCGCTGCGACGATCGTCTGCTCGACCCAGAGCGGGTGCCAGCGCGTCGGAAGCTCGATCATCTGCCCCGGTCCGGAAGGCATCGGGCGCGGCGGGCGGCGACGCGCCAACCGCTGGCCCAGGTAGGCGGCGGCTGCGCCGTAGGCAAGCGCGCTCAGCAGATACGGTAGACTTCCGGACATGATTCGAGTCTACACGAACGACCTTTCGCACCGGTACGGGGTGCCTGCGCGCGCGCCTGCCGGCCCATCCCGCGCGAGGGCCGACCGCCTGCAGTGCCTCGCACCGCTGCCACGCCTGCAACCGACGGAGTCACGATGCTCGAATCACTGACCGAGCGGCTGTCGCGGGTCGTCAAGTCGCTCAAGGGCGAGGCGCGCATCACCGAGGCGAACATCTCCGATGCGCTGCGCGAGGTGCGACTGGCGCTGCTCGATGCCGACGTCGCGCTGCCGGTAGCGAAGGATTTCATCGCGCGGGTGCGCGAGAAGGCCCTCGGCCAGGACGTGCTGACCAGCCTGACCCCGGGCCAGGCGGTAGTCGGCATCGTGCACCGCGAACTGGTCGCGCTGATGGGCGAGGCCGGTGTCGGGCTCGACCTGGCCGTGCAGCCGCCGGCCGTGCTGCTGATGGCCGGCCTGCAGGGCTCGGGCAAGACCACATCCTCGGGCAAGCTCGCGAAGCTGCTGATCAGCCAGAAGAAGAAGGTGCTGCTGTCTTCTGCCGACGTCTATCGCCCGGCCGCGATCGAACAGCTGCGCACGCTGGCCGGGCAGGTCGAAGCCGGGTTCTACGAAGCGCCGGCCGATGCAAAGCCGGTCGATATCGCGCTGGGCGCACTCGACCACGCAAGGCGGCACTACTTCGACGTGCTGATCGTCGACACCGCCGGCCGGCTGGCGATCGACGAGGCCATGATGGCCGAGATCCGCGCGCTGCATGCGGCGGTCAAGCCGGTCGAGACGCTGTTCGTGGTCGATGCGATGCAGGGCCAGGACGCGGTCAACGTCGCCCGCGCATTCGGAGACGCGCTGCCGCTGACCGGCGTGATCCTCACCAAGCTGGACGGCGATTCGCGCGGTGGTGCCGCGCTGTCGGTGCGCGCGGTCACCGGCAAGCCGATCAAGTTCGTCGGTGTCGGCGAGAAGCTCGCCGGTCTCGAGGCGTTCCACCCCGAGCGCATGGCCTCGCGCATCCTCGGCATGGGCGATGTGCTGTCGCTGATCGAGGACGCGCAGAAGAACGTCGATGTCGCCGAGGCCGAGAAGTTCGCGCGGAAGATGAAGTCCGGCAAGGGCTTCGACCTGGAAGACTTCCGCCAGCAGATCGGACAGATGAAGAAGATGGGCGGGCTGTCTTCGCTGCTCGACAAGCTGCCCGGTGACCTGGCGAAGATGGCCCAGGGTGCGAAGTTCGACGATCGCATGATCCTGCGCCAGGAGGCGATCATCCTGTCGATGACGCCCGCCGAGCGGGCCAGGCCGGAGATCCTGAAGGCCTCGCGCAAGCGCCGCATCGCCACGGGCGCCGGCGTCAGCGTGCAGCAGGTCAACCAGCTGCTCAACCAGTTCGAGTCCGCGCAGAAGATGATGAAGATGGTGAGCAAGGGCGGCATGGCGAAGATGATGCGCGGCATGAAGGGCATGCTGCCCGGCATGCGATGAGCACGGCACCTCCGGACGACGGATCGGAACCGAGCCAGGATCGCGGCGCGGGCAGCGCACGGTCCGCGCTGGCGGCGCAACCGGGCTCGGGTCAGCGCACCTACCGCTACTACGACCTGGTGATGGCCGGGTTCGTCTGCGTGCTGCTGTGCTCGAACCTGATCGGCCCGGCCAAGGTCGCCGAACTCGACCTGCCGCTGATCGGCACCTTCGCATTCGGTGCCGGCGTGCTGTTCTTCCCGATCTCCTATGTGTTCGGCGACATCCTGACCGAGGTCTATGGTTATGCGCGCGCACGGCGTGTCGTCTGGGCCGGTTTCGCCGCGCTGGCGTTCGCCTCGTTCATGGCCTGGGTCGTCGTCCAGTTGCCGCCGGCCGCGGGCTGGACCAACCAGCCGGCCTACGAGACCATCTTCGGCGCGACACCGCGCATCGTGGCGGCGTCCCTGATCGCCTTCTGCGCCGGCGAGTTCGTGAACGCCTACGTGCTGGCCCGGATGAAGGTGATGACCCAGGGCCGGGGCCTGGGGGCGCGGATGATCGGCTCCACCGGCATCGGCCAGGGCGTCGATACCCTGATCTTCTATCCGGTGGCGTTCTACGGGGTCTGGTCCAATGAACTGCTGCTGGCGGTGATGGGTGCCAACTATCTGCTCAAGGTAGGCTGGGAGATCGTCGCGCTGCCGGTCACCTATCGCGTGGTGAAGTGGCTCAAGCGGGTCGAGCACGAAGACTATTTCGACCGCAGGACCGACTTCAACCCGTTCACGCTGAAGACCTGACGCCAGGCATGTCCCTCCCCGTGTCGCAACGTGCGCTGGCGGTGCAGGCGCCGATCATCCCGGTGGTTGCACAGGCGATACGCGAGCATCCGGGCACGCTGTCGCTTGGCCAGGGGGTGGTGTACTACCCGCCCCCGTCGTCGGTGTTCGAGGCGGTGGCAGCGCTCGGGCGGGACCCGGCCTTGAACAGGTACCAGGCGGTACACGGTACCGATGCACTGATCGAAGCCATCGGTGCCAAGCTGACGGCGGACAACGGCATCCGGGTCGGTGCCGGCCAGCGGGTGGTGGTCACCGCAGGCGGCAACATGGCGTTCCTGAACCTGATGATGGCGATCCTCGATCCGGGCAGCGAGGTGATCCTGCCGCTGCCCTGGTACTTCAACCAGCAGATGGCGGTGACGCTGGTCGGCGGCCACGCGATCGGCGTGTCGACCGATGCCGACTGCCAGCTCGATGTCGATGCGATCGAGCAGGCGATCACGCCGCGCACGCGGGCGATCGTCACCGTATCGCCGAACAACCCGACCGGCGCGGTGTACTCGCGTGAAGCGCTGATGGCAGTGAACGCGCTGTGCGCCCGCCGCGGGCTCTACCATGTCAGCGACGAGGCCTACGAATATTTCGTGCATGCGGGCGAGCCGTCTTTCTCGCCCGGATCGCTGGCGGGGGCCGATGGCCATACGGTGTCGCTCTACTCGCTGTCGAAAGCCTATGGATTCGCCAGCTGGCGTGTCGGCTACATGGTGATACCGGCGCACCTGTATCCGGCGATCGCGAAGATCCAGGACACCAACCTGATCTGCCCGCCGGTGGTGTCGCAACTGGCGGCGACGGCCGCGCTGGCCGAGGGACGCGCCTGGTGCATGCCGCGCATCGCCGTGCTGACCGAGGTACGCGAGGCGGTGCTGGCAGCGCTCGCGCCGCTGGCGCCGCAGGTGGTCGTGCCGCGTACCCGGGGCGCGTTCTACTGTCTGCTGCGACTGGCGCAGCGGCAGGATTCACTCGCGCTGGCGATGCGGCTGATCGCGCAGCACCGGGTCGCGGTCATCCCGGGGATGGCGTTCGGCGTGGATGACCCCTGCCTGCTGCGGGTGTCGTATGGCGCGATCCGGCGCGACGAGGTGGTCGAGGCGATCGGGCGGCTGGTCGAGGGGCTCCAGGCAGCCAGTCGGTAGCGGGCGGGCTGCGCCGGCGATGCCACGCCGATGCCACGCCGATGCCACGCCGACACCACGCCGACACCACGCCGACACCACGCCGACACCACGCCGACACCACGCCGACACCACGCGGATACCACGCGGATACCACGCAGATACCACGCGGATACGCAGCGTCTCCCGCAGCGTCTCCCGCAGCGTCTCCCGCAGCGTCTCCCGCAGCGTCTCCCGCAGCGTCTCCCGCAGCGCCTCCCGGCCTGGGTCACGGGCCCGAGAAACGTTCGACGAACGCCCGGTCTATCCGGTCTTTCCACTGCCACAGCCCTCGCGCGAGGGCGTCCGACAGTGCGCGGCCGAGCGCGCCCCGGCTGGCCGGGCCGCCCACGATCAGCCCGTTGCGGATGGCGACTGCAGCGCGTGGCCCGAGCGCGGCCAGTGCCAGGGCTTCCCGCTGGGGCTTGAACGCCGCGGGTGCTTCCCCTGCCAGTGCCCGCCACAGGTTCGCGGCGAGCGGCGGGCCCTGGCGAACGGCGTATACGCCGGCCCTGGGGCGCGGGTGGTTCAGCACCGCCGCGCAGTCTCCGGCCGCGAACACCGAAGCGTGCGACACGCTCGCGAGTGTCGCTGCCACGGCGATGAAGCCCTGCGGATCGAGCGCCAGGCCACTGCCTTCGAGCCAGGCCGGCGCGCGGGCTCCGGTAGCAAGCAGCGCCAGATCTGCGCGCATGCGGCGGCCGTCCGCGGCCACCAGCGCCCCTGGCTCTGCCGACTCGATGCGTGCGCCGCGGACCAGGTCGACACCGTGGTCGGCACAAGCCTGTTCCAGCGCAGCGCCGACCCTTCGCGGTGCGGCAGGCATCAGCCGCGCATCGCCGCTCAGCAGGCGGACGCGTGCATCGGCGTGGGCGCGCATCCGGAAGGCGAGCGCCAGCGCCACCTCGATGCCTGCGAGTCCTGCGCCCACTACGCACAGGTCGACCGGCCGGGGTCGGGCGTCGTGGTCTACGAAGAACCGATCGAGCCTGTCCATCAGCATCGGGAAGGGCTTGCACGGCGCGATCGTCATGGCGCCGCAATGGCCGCGGTCGATGGCTTCGGCCAGCGCGGGCGTGGCATGTGGCGTGGCACCGATGTCGATCGACACGATGTCGTACGAGAGCACCGTGCCATCCCCGAGACGGATCGTCCTGAGCACCGGATCGAGGCCGACGGCTGCCGACCGGATGAAGCGTGCGCCCGCACGGCCTGCGAGCCGTTCGATGTCGATCAGGCATTCGCGTGCCCGGTAGTGGCCGGCGATCACCCCGGGAACCATTCCGGAGTAGGCGGTGAGCGGATCGGGACTGACCAGGGTCACCTCGACCGTGTCCTGCCAGTCGCGCGCGGCGGCGATCACGGGCAGGTGGCTGTGGCCGCCTCCGAGCAGCACCAGGTGGCGGCGCGGGGCGATCGGCGCACCGTCCGGTTGCGAAAGCCGATCATCGACAGTCATCGTTGCGCCGTGAACCGGATATCCCCGAACCAGGCCGTCGCCTTCTCGCCGGTGTTGTCGGTGTCGGTCATCACCGCGATGCCCGACACCAGCGGCGCGTCGTAGCCGAACGCCTTGCGGAAATCCTCGGCGAGGTTGCGCCGGTAGGTGATCCACTCGCCCACGCGCGCGCCGCCGCTCTCGACCACGATCATGCGCAACCGGTCCGTATATGCGTTCGGGACGGTTGTGCCGACGGGCGACCGTGTGTCCCAGATGTAGCTGATCGCGGCACGCGGCGGCAATTGCCCGTAGATCGCACGCGCCGCGCGTTCGGCGAGCGATATCGAATTCGCGTCGTGGGCAAAGGTGATGTACAGCCTTGCCGGGTAGTCGTCGCCGGCCTTCGTCCTGACGTCGGCCTTCGACAGCACGTTGCCGACCCGCCAGCGCCACTCCATGATCGGGAACGTCTTCAGGTCGACCGTCTGCTCGCGCACCAGGCCCGAGGCGGAGGCTTCGGAATCGGCGCGCAGCACCACGCCTGCGCCGTCGCGCACCAGCGTGTAGCGGGTATGGCGCTCGATGTTGCGGAAGGTGAGCGGCTTCCAGCCTGCCGGTAATGCGGCTCCCTCGCGCTCGGCGGAGAAGTGGCCGACCTCGATGGTCGCCGCGGGTTCCGGCGTAGCAGCTGCCGGCGCCTGCGCATGGCCTGGGTGGGGGGTGGAAAAGGCGACCAGCGCGAGCAGGGCGCAGGCGACAGGAAAGGTCGTTCGTGCAGGCATCGGGGCAGCAAGGGTCATCGGGTATCCCGTGTTTCGAACAGTTCCGGAGCCACGGTGCGCAGCCGGGCGAGATCTTCCGGCCGGTCGACGTCCCAGCCGACGGGTAATGCGTGGAGCCGCCAGCCGAGGTGATCGACGCGGTGGCAGGTCTGCGCGTACACGACGTCGGTGCCCCACGGCATCGCGTCGAACAGCGAGCGGTCGTTGCGCGCGGCGCCGATCAGCGCGTAGCCACCGTCCTCGGTGGGCAGCAGCACGATGTCCGATGCGCAGGCTGGCGGCGCGGCCTGGCCGCACGGCGCAGGATCGATCGCATCGAAGGCAGCCGCCAGTGCATCGGTCGTGATCGAAGGACAATCGGTGCCGACGAGCAGCGGTCGGTCCCGCCTGTCGAGGGCATCGGCCAGCGTATCGTGCATCCGCTGGCCGAGGTCACCGCCGCGCTGCACGCGCAGTTGCAGTGGGTGGCGGCGTGCGCAGGCTTCGAAGAACGGGTGCGTGTGGTCCGGCGCGCACCACAGTTCCACGCGCGGATGGCCCAGGCGGGGCAGGGCGTCGAACACGGTATCGAGCAGCCTCAGGACCAGCCGTGCGTGCAGCGCCGCCGCGCCCGCCGCGCCGAGCATCGGCGCCAGGCGGGTCTTGGCCTGACCTGGCACCGGTGCGCGAGCGAACACCTGCAGCACGCGGGTCATCGGGGCGGGCCGTAGTAGCGCCGGTGCAGCTCGGCCGGCGGCGCGCCGCGCCAGTAGGCGAATCGAAGCCGCCACATGAGCAGGATCGTGCGCCAGGCGCCGTCGCGCTCCCAGCGCCGGCCTGAGGTGGTCGCGCGCGCCGCGAGGCAGGCGGGACGGCCGACCCGGCGCAGCCGTGCCGACAGTTCGATGTCTTCCATGAGGGGCTGTTGCGGGAAACGTCCGGCCTGTTCGAATGCGGCGCGGGTGACGAACATCGCCTGGTCGCCGGTGGCGATGCCGGTGAGCCGCGAACGCAGGTTCATCATCGCCGCGACCATGCGCAGCATCGGATGACGGCCATCGATCCGGACATCGAAGCGGCCCCAGGCATGGGTACGCAGTGCCTGCGCGATCAGTCCGTCGGCGCCGTCCGGCAGGCGGGTGTCGGCATGCAGGAACAGCAGCGACCCGCCGCGCGCGCTGGCCGCGCCGGCGTTCATCTGCGCCGCGCGCGAGCGTGGTGCCTCGAGCACCACTGCGCCGCAAGCGCGGGCGCGGTCGGCGGTGCCATCGCGGCTGCCGCCGTCGACCACCATCAGCTCCGCCCCGCGGGCGACCAGCGGCGCCAGTGCATCGATCGCGGCGCCGATGCGCTCGCCTTCATCGAGCACCGGCATCACGATGGAAAGCCGGGGTGCAGGCATGGCGCGCAGCCTTCAGCGCGCGGCAACCGGGGCCGCATCGAGGCCAGCCGTCGCGGGAGTCGCCGACAACGATCCGCCGCAACTCGATCCCTGCCCGGCGGTGCAGCCGTAGCAGTGGTTGCGTACCTCGATCGGCAGCCCGACCAGGTTGCGGCCGATCAGGTCGGACAGGTGCGCGCGCCCGCGCGTCGCCATCGTCGCACCCAGCGGCAACCCGAGCCCGAGCATCTGGTTGAAATCGCAGTCGTAGACGTATCCCTGCCAGTCGACGCTGACCAGGGTGCGGCACATCACGCCTTCGAGGTTTCCGGGCTGGTGCGCCGAGCGCAGCAGGTCGATGTACCCGTCGAAGGTACCCCTGGAGATCAGCGTGCTGCCGAAGCGCTGGATCGGCATGTTGGCCAGCGCATACAGCCGGTTGAACACGATGCCGTAGCGGGTGGCCAGCTCATCCTTGTAGGCCGCCTCCAGCGGGCCCTGTGCCGGCGGCAGCGACGGGCCGAGCGGGTTGTAGACCAGGTTGAGCACCCGGCCGCTGCCCTCGCGCCCGTAGCCCAGTGCGTTGAGCCTGCGCAATGCCTCGATGCTGCGCGCATGCACGCCCTTGCCGCGCTGCTGGTCGACGTTGTCCTCGAGATAGCAGGGCAGGGACGCGGTGATCTCGACCGACTGCGCCGCGAGGAAAGCGGCGAGGTCTTCATGGCCCGGCTCGAGCAGGATGGTCAGGTTGCAGCGGTCGATCACGCGTACATCGCGTGCGCGGGCGGCCTGTACCAGTGCGCGGAAGTGCGGGTTCATCTCGGGCGCGCCGCCGGTGAGGTCGAGCGTGGCGATCGCCGAGGCGTCGAGGAAGGCGATCACCTGGTCGATGGTCTC
>JBILGF010000390.1:0-3476 GCA_044351195.1 Burkholderiales bacterium | reverse complement strand
GCGAGCGTACCTGACGGCGTCCCGGCGCGGCAGGCAGGCGTCTGACGCGGACGGCGGTCCGCGGCCATCGACCCGACCACACGGAGTCCGCATTGAGCGCACCAAACGACGGTTCAACCCACGGCGCCCGCCTGGAAGCAACGCGCAACGATGCCCGCGAGGACAGGGAATCGATGCCCTACGACCTGGTGATCGTGGGCGCGGGCCCGGCCGGGCTGGCCGCGGCGATCCGCGCAAAGCAGCTCGCCGCAGCCGCCGGGCGCGAACTGGGCGTCTGCGTGCTCGAGAAGGGTTCGGAAGTCGGCGCGCACATCCTGTCGGGCGCGGTGATGGACCCGCGCGCGATCGGCGAACTGCTGCCCGACTGGAAGGCCGACGGCGCTCCGCTGAACGTGGAAGTGAGCGAAGACCGCTTCCTGTTCCTGACCGAAGGGGGGCAGTACCGTGTACCTGACGCGTTGCTGCCCGGATGCTTCCGCAACCACGGCAACTACGTGATCAGCCTCGCCAACGTCTGCCGCTGGCTGGCGACCCGCGCCGAAGCCCTGGGCGTCGAGATCTTCCCGGGCTTTGCGGCAACCGAAGTGCTGTACGACGACTCGGGCGCGGTACGCGGCGTGGCCACCGGCGACCTCGGCATCGACCGCAATGGTGAGCGCACCTCGGCGTTCCAGCCAGGCATGGAGCTGCATGCGTCCTACACGCTCTTCGCCGAAGGCTGCCGAGGCCAGCTCGGGCGGCAGCTCGAGGCCAGGTTCGACCTGCGCGCCGGGCGTGATCCGCAGGTCTACGGCATCGGACTGAAAGAACTCTGGCAGGTCGATCCGGCGCGGCACCAGCCCGGGCTGGTCGTGCACACCGCAGGCTGGCCGCTCGATGGCAGCACCTACGGCGGTTCGTTCCTCTACCACCTCGATGACAACCAGGTCGCGGTCGGCTTCGTGGTCGGCCTCGGCTACAGCAACCCCTACCTCAGCCCGTTCGACGAGTTCCAGCGCTACAAGCAGCATCCGTCGATCCGCGCCTTCCTCGAGGGCGGCAAGCGCATCGCCTACGGCGCGCGCGCAATCGCCGCCGGTGGCCTCCAGTCGCTGCCGAAGCTGGTGTTCCCGGGTGGCGCGCTGGTCGGTTGCGATGCCGGGTTCCTGAATGCATCGCGCATCAAGGGCAGCCATGCGGCCATCAAGTCCGGCATGCTCGCCGCCGAAGCCGCCTTCGCCGCGATCGGCGAAGGGCGCAGCGCGGATGAACTCTCCGCCTATCCTGCCGCGTTCGAATCGAGCTGGCTGCATGATGAACTCCACCGGGCGCGCAACTTCAAGCCGTCGCTGTCCAAGGGCCTGCTCGCCGGGGCACTGCTGGTGGGCATCGATCAGGTCGTGCTGCGCGGCAAGGCCCCGTGGACCCTGCATCATGCCCACGCCGACCACGAGACGCTGGTCGACAAGCGCGATGCGAAGCCGATCAGCTACCCGAAGCCCGACGGCGTGATTTCCTTCGACCGCCTGTCCTCGGTGTTCATCTCGAACACCAACCATTCGGAAGACCAGCCGGCCCACCTGACGCTCAAGGATCCGACGGTACCGATCCGCATCAACCTCGATCGCTACGATTCTCCGGAACAGCGCTACTGCCCCGCCGGCGTGTACGAGATCGTCCGCGAGACGGTCGATGGCCGCGATACACCCCGCCTCCAGATCAACGCCCAGAACTGCGTGCACTGCAAGACCTGCGACATCAAGGATCCGACGCAGAACATCGTGTGGGTAGCCCCCGAGGGCGGGGGTGGCCCGAACTACCCGAACATGTAGAGCCCCCCCGCACCACCGAGGCCGGACCCGATGAGCGCACTGACCGAATCCCCTGCCTGGACGGCACTGGCCGAGCATCAGCGGGCGATCGCCGGGCATCATCTGAGGCAATGGTTCGCAGCCGAACCCGACCGGGCGGCCCGGCACTCGTTCGAGGGTGCCGGCGTGTTCGCCGATTTCTCCAAGCACCGGCTCGACGACCATGCGCTCTCCCTGCTGCATGCGTTAGCGGTGCAACAGGATGTCGCCGGCTGGCGAGACCGCATGTTCTGCGGCGATGTCGTCAACGCGACCGAGGGCCGCGCCGCCCTGCATACCGCGCTGCGCAGGCCAGTCTCGATGCCGCTGATGGTGAACGGCGTCGATGTGATGCCAGGGGTGGCCGAAGTGCTGACCCGGATGCGCACCTTCTGCGCAGCCGTGCGCAGTGGCGAACGGCGTGGACATACCGGCCGGCGCTTCACCGACGTGGTCAACCTGGGTATCGGCGGGTCCGACCTCGGCCCGGCAATGGTCACCGAGGCGCTGCAGCCCTGGACCTGCGATGCCCTGCGAGTGCACCATGTGTCGAACGTCGATGCCGCCGACCTCGCGCCGCGGCTGGCCGTGCTCGATCCCGAGTCCACGCTGTTCATCATCTGCTCGAAGACGTTCACTACGATCGAGACGATGACCAACGCCGACAGCGCCCGCCAGTGGCTGGTCGCGGGCACGGGGGACCCCGGCGCCACCGCCCGGCACTTCGTGGCGGTCAGCACCAACCTCGAAGGTACGCGGCAGTTCGGTATCGACGACGCGAACGTGTTCGGCTTCTGGGACTGGGTCGGCGGCCGCTTCTCGCTCTGGTCGGCGGTCGGCCTGTCGGTAATGCTCGCGGCAGGGCCGGAAGCCTTCGACGAACTGCTGGCCGGTGCGCGGGCGATGGACGCGCACTTCCGCGACACACCGCTCGAGCGCAACCTGCCAGTGCGGCTCGGCCTGCTCGGCATCTGGTACGGCAACTTTTTCGGCGCAGCGACCCATACGGTGCTGCCTTACGACCAGCGGCTGCGCCGGCTGCCCCAGCACTTGCAGCAACTCGAGATGGAAAGCAACGGCAAATCGGTGGATCGGGACGGCCAGCGCATCGACCATGCCACGTGCCCGGTCATCTGGGGCGCGCCCGGCACCAATGGCCAGCACGCGTTCTACCAGTTGCTGCATCAGGGCACACAGTTGATTACGGCAGATTTCATCATCGTGCGCCAGCCCGATCATGCCCATCCAGCTCACCACAGGCTGCTGGTCGCCAACTGTCTTGCCCAGACCGAAGCCCTGGCATTCGGCAGGACCATGGACGAGGCACGCGCCGAACTGTCCGCGCGCGGGCTGCAGGGTGACCGGCTCGACCTGCTCGCCGCCAACCAGACCTTTGCCGGAAACCAGCCGAGCACGACCCTGGTGCTCGAGCGGCTCGATGCGCGTTCGATCGGGGCACTGGTCGCACTTTACGAGCACAAGGTACTGGTGCAATCGGCGCTCTGGAACCTCAACCCCTTCGACCAGTGGGGCGTCGAACTGGGCAAGACGCTGGCCTTGCGCATCGCGGCCTGCCTGGCACCCGGGGCCGTACCCGCACCAGCCATGGATGCCTCGACCCGTGCGCTGATCGGCCGGCTGAAGGCC
>JBILGF010000201.1:0-6297 GCA_044351195.1 Burkholderiales bacterium | reverse complement strand
GCGCGGCGATGGGTGCTGCGATGACCGGCCTGAAGCCGATCGCCGAGATCATGTTCTCGGACTTCCTCGCGGTGTGCTGGGACATCATCGCCAACGAGATGGCGAAGATGCGCTACATGACCAACGGTCAGGTGACGATGCCGGTGGTGATCCGCACCGCCAATGGTGCCGGCTCGCGCTTCGGTGCGCAGCATTCCCAGTCGCTCGAGAACTGGGCGATGACCGTGCCCGGCCTGAAGGTGGTCGCGCCGGCCTTCCCGGCCGACGTGAAGGGGCTGCTCGCGGCATCGGTTCGCGACGGCAACCCGGTGGTGTTCTTCGAGCAGAAGTCGCTCTATTCGATGAAGGGCGAAGTGCCCGACGGCGAGCACTACACCCCGCTGGGCAAGGCCAACGTGCTGCGTCGTGGTCCCGACTGCACGATCGTCGCGCTGGCAGCGATGGTGCACAAGGCGATGGATGCAGCCGTCATCCTCAAGCGCGACCACGGGATCGATGCCACGGTGATCGACCTGCGCTCCCTGGTGCCGCTCGATACCCAGACCATCCTGACCGAAGTTGCGCGTACCGGACGCCTGGTCACGGTGGAAGAGAATCCGCGGCTGTGCGGCTGGGGCGCCGAGATCTCCTCGATCGTCACCGAGGAATGCTTCTGGGACCTCGACGGTCCGACGGTGCGCATCACGACGCCGCACATCCCGCTGCCGGCGGCCGATGCGCTCGAGGACGCGACCATTCCGTCGGTGTCGCGGATCGTCGAAACCATCCGCACGCAGATCGACTGAAGGGCACCCGACAGATGGACATCATCATGCCGCAACTCGGCGAGACAGTCGCCGAGGGCACGGTCAGCAAGTGGTACAAGAAGGTCGGCGATGCGATCCGGGCCGACGAGACCCTTTTCGACGTCGAGACCGACAAGGTCAACACCGAGATTCCGTCTCCGGTCGCGGGTGTGGTGACCGAGATCCGCGTGGCCGAAGGCGTGACGGCCAAGGTCGGCGTGGTGCTCGCGGTGATCACGGAAGCCGGGGCAGTCGTGCAGCCTCCGTTGCCGGTCGAGGCACCGGCTGCCGCCGCCCCCGCCGCGGCGACCCCGGTGGCCGCGCCGTCGAAGGTGGATGGCAGCCTCCGGTTGTCTCCCGTGGTGCGCAAGCTGGCCGCCGAGCATGGCGTGGACCCGACCCAGGTTCCCGGCACCGGCCGCGACGGGCGGGTCACCCGCGAGGACATGCTGGCCGTCATCGAGGCGCGCAGGTCGAGCGCGCCCCTGGCCGTGCACGTATCCGCCCCCGCACTGCCCGCGCCGGTCGCCGCGTCCAGCGCACCGCCTGCATCCACCGGGCCGTCCGAGCGTATCCGCCTGAACCCGATCCGCAAGCGCACCGCCGAACACCTGGCACGCGCCTGGGTCACGGTGCCGGCGGTGCTGCAGGCAATCGAGGTCGATTTCCACAAGGTCGACGAGGCGCGCAAGGCGGCCGGCAGCGGCTGGAAGGCGCGCGAGGGCTTCTCGCTGACCTACCTGCCGTTCATCGCGCGCGCGGTGTCGATCGCACTGGCACGATTCCCGCGCCTCAATTCCAGCGTCGATGGCGACGAGCTGGTGCTGCACAAGCGCATCAACCTTGGCATTGCGGTCGACCTGAACTTCGACGGCCTGATGGTGCCGGTAGTGAAGGATGTTCCGTCGAAGTCGCTGCCGCAGATCGCGCGCGAGGTGAACGACCTCGCCCAGCGCGCGCGGGCGAATCGGCTCAAGCCGGACGACCTGTCCGAGGCCACCTACACGCTGTCGAACTCCGGCGTGTTCGGCACGGCGTTCACGGCGCCCATCGTGAACGTGCCGCAGGTGGCGATCCTGTCCACCGATGGCGTGCAGAAGAAGCCGGTGGTGATCGAAGGCCCTGCGGGCGACAGCATCGCGATCCGTCCTGTGGGCATGCTCGCGCAGTGCTTCGATCACCGCGCGGTGGATGGTGCCTACTCGGCAGCGTTCCTGAAGGAAGTGAAGACCGTGCTGGAAACCCGGCACTGGGTACAGGACCTCGAAGCCTGACCCGTGCCGTCCACAGGCTTGACCCAGGCTGGATGCGGGACTGTCCCGACCGCCTGAACCGGAGGAGTGCAGCAATGAACCACAGAAAGCCATGTTCGACCGACCGGGCACTGACGTTCGGTGCGCTGATGCTGGCGGCGGCGACCCTCGTGCCGGGGACGGCGCAATCGCAGACCTGGCCCGCCAAGCCGATCCGCATGATCGCGCCGTTCCCGCCCGGAGGCACCTCCGACGTGATCGGCCGGGTGGTCGGCGGCAAGCTCCAGGATGTCCTCGGCCAGACCGTGATCGTCGAGAACCGGGCCGGCGCCGGCGGCAGCGTGGGCACCGAGGTGGCTGCGCGTACCGCCCCCGACGGCTATACGATCCTCGTCGGCAACGCGAGCCCGATCTCGATCAATCCGCTGCTGGTCAAGTACCAGTACGACACGCTGCGCGACTTTGCCTCGATCGCACTGGTGGCGCGCTCGCCCCAGCTGCTGGTCGTGCATCCGTCGTTCCCGGTGAAGACCGTGAAGGATCTGGTGCCGTTCATGAAAGCCAACAGCGGCAAGGTGAATTACGCTTCGTCGGGCATCGGCACGCTTGCCCACCTCGCCGCCGAGCAGTTCAAGACGATGACCGGCACCGACATCACCCACATCACCTACAAGGGCTCCGGCCTGGTGGTGCTCGACATCGCTGCCGGCAACGTGCCCATGTCCTGGGCCGACATGGCACCGGCGCTGACCCAGGTGAAGGCGGGTCGACTGCGTGCCATCGCGGTGACCTCCGCCAGGCCCAGCCCGCTGCTGCCCGAGGTACCGACGATGGCGTCGGTCCTGCCCGGTTTCGACATGGTGAACTGGTGGGGTCTTTTCGTGCCCGCCGGCACGCCGCAGCCGATCATCGGCCGGCTTAACACCGAGCTGGTGAAGATCATGCGGGCCCCCGACGTGGTCGACCGTTTTGCCGGACTTGGCGTGGAAGCCCTGTCGAGCACGCCCGATGAGCTCACCGCGCTCGTGAAGGCCGAGATCACCAATTTCGGCAGGCTGATCAAGGCCGCGAACATCAAGGCCGACTGATCGCGCATCGATCGGTCGCCAGCCGTCTCTTCTTCATCAACCTCTGTCCCGGAGAAACCCATGGCAACTGAAAACCTCAAGCAACACAAGCTCGGCTGGATCGGCATCGGCCGCATGGGCTATGCGATGGCTGCGAGGCTGGCGAAGGTCGGCTGCGACCTGTCCGTCTGGAACCGAACGAAGTCGAAGGCCGAACCCCTGAAGGAATACGGCGCGAAGGTCGTCGACAACCTCACCGACCTCGCTGGCTGCGACATCATCTTCACCATGGTCTCCACCGGCGACGACGTAAAGGAGGTGCTGTATGGCCCCAACGGCGTGATGTCGAAGGGCGGCAAGCCGAAGCTGGTGATCGACTCCACCTCGATCTCGCTCGAGGCCTCGGCCGAGATCCGTGCCGAACTCGCCGCGCACGGCGTGCAGATGCTGGCGGCGCCGGTCTCCGGCAACGCCAAGGTGATCAAGGCCGGCAAGCTGACCATCGTCGCCTCCGGCCCGCAGGCCGCGTTCGACATGGCGCTGCCCTACCTCGACGTGGTCGGTGCCGGCGTGTCGTATGTCGGCGAAGGCGAACTCGCGCGCATCGCGAAGATCTGCCACAACGTGATGCTCGGCGTGGTGATCCAGAACCTGTGCGAGATCACCGTGCTGGCCGAGAAGGCCGGCATGAAGCGCCACCAGTTCCTCGACTTCCTGAACAAGAGCGTGATGGGCTCGACCTTCACGAAGTACAAGACCCCGGCGCTGACCAACCTCGATTTCCACGTGACCTTCACGCCGGAACTGCTGAGGAAGGACCTCGACCTGGGGCTGTATGCGGCGAAGGCGCTCGAGGTGCCGATGCCGACCACCACGATCACCCGCGACCTGGTGCAGACGCTGATCGGCCACGGCTACGACGAGGACTTCTCGCAACTGCTGCTGCTGCAGGCCAGGGTCTCCTGACCGCCCCGCACGCATGCCATGCAGCGAACGGGCGGCGCGAGCCGCCCGTTTTGCTTTCGCTTAGACTCGTCGCTTTTGCGCCACCATCGGCGGACCGGAGACAGGCATGGCACAGACAGTGGCGATGATCGGGCTCGGCATCATGGGCTCGGCGATCTCGGCGAACCTGGTGAAGAACGGCTTCACCGTGCTGGGCTTCGATGTGTCCGACGCAGCGAAGGCCGCCGCGCGCGCAAGGGGTGTCACGCTGGTCGGCTCGCCGAAGGAAGCCGCCGCGAAGGCCGACGTGCTGCTGCTGTCGCTGCCGAGCGTGGCGGCGCTCGATGCCGTGGTTGCAGGCGCGGATGGCATCCTCGACGCTGCGCGCGGCGGCATCGTCGTGGCCGAACTGTCTACGCTGCCGATCGAGGACAAGCAGCGCAGCCACGACGCGCTCGCTGCGGTCGGCATCACGATGCTCGACTGCCCGCTGTCGGGCACCGGTGGCCAGGCGGTCAGCGGCGACCTGTCGGTCTACATGAGCGGCGATGCGTCTGCGGCCGAGAAGATGCGCCCGGTGTTCGCCGGCTTCTCGCGCCAGCAGGACCATGTCGGCGCGTTCGGCAACGGCATGAAGATGAAGGCCGTGGCCAACATGCTGGTCGCCATCCACAATGTCGCCGCCGCCGAGGCCTTCGTGTTCGGCATGAAGATGGGCCTGGACCCCGAGTCGATCCTGAAGGTCGCCGGCAACGGGGCCGGGGGCTCGCGCATGTTCGAGGTCCGGGGGCCGATGATGGTGAAGGACGAATACCCGGCGACGATGAAGGTGTCGGTCTGGCAGAAGGACATGCACATCATCGGCGAGATGGCCAAGGCGGTGGCCTGCCCGACGCCACTGCTCAACACCTCGGCCATCCTGTACGACGCGGCGATGGCCCAGGGCCGATCGGAACAGGACACCGGTTCGGTGTGCGCGGTGCTCGGTGAGATGGCGCGGCTGAAGCGGGTCAACCCAGCCGGATGACTTTCGCGGCGTTCAGTTCGTCGATTTCGCGCGCGTCGTAGCCGATCGATTCCAGCACCTCGCGCGTATGCTCGCCGACTTTCGGCAGGTCGAGCCGCACGCCCAGCCGGTGCCCGTCCATCTCGATCGGCAGGATCGGCACCTTCGTTGCGGTGCCGTCGGGCAGCGTGATCGGCGCCAGGCCGCCCGAGGCGTTCAGGTGCGGGTCGTCGAACAGGTCTTCCGGGCGCGCGATCGGCGCGAATGGCAGGCCGAGGGCCTCGAAGCGCGCCATCAGGTCGGCCTTGCTCATGCGCGAGAACAGTTCGGTGATCACCGGGATGGTCCTGCCGCGCTGTTCGACACGCTGCGGGTTGGTCGCCAGCGAAGGGTCGGCGAGGAACTGCGGCAGGTCGAAGGCCTCGCAGAACACCTTCCACTGGGTATCGGTGACCACGCCGACGAACACCTGCTCGCCTTCGACGGTGGTGAACGTATCGTAGACCGCCCAGGCGCGCACGCGCTCGGGCATCGGCACTGCCGGCCTGCCGGTGGCCAGCGACTCCATCATGTGCTGTGCCATCAGGAACACGTTGTTCTCGTACAGCGCACTCTCGACATACTGGCCGCGGCCGGTCGCCTTGCGCTGGTAGAGCGCACCCATCACCGCGACTGCGCCGAACACGCCCCCCATCACGTCGTTCACCGATGCCCCGGCGCGCAGCGGGCGTCCCCTCGGGCCAGTCATGTAGGCGAGGCCGCCCATCATCTGGGCCATCTCGTCGAGCGCCGTGCGGTGTGCGTACGGCCCGCTCAGGAAACCCTTGTGCGAACAGTAGATCAGGCCTGGATTGTCCTTCGCCAGCGCCTCGTAGCCGAAGCCGAGTGACGCCATCGCGCCCGGACGGAAGTTCTCGGTCACCACGTCTGATTTCGCGATCAGCCGATGCACGATCGCCTTGCCCGCCGTCGACTTCAGGTCGACCGCAAGGCTTTTCTTGTTCCGGTTGTAGGCGGGGAAGAAGCCGGCGCCGGACGCGGTCAGCTTGCGCGTATGGTCGCCGTCCAGCGGCTCGATCTTGATCACCTCTGCGCCGAGGTCGCCCAGAACCAGGCCGCAGGTCGGCCCCATCACCATGTGGACGAACTCGACCACGCGCACGTCGGCGAAGGGCAGGGCATGGGCCATTCCGGTTCCTTCAGAATGCGGCACGCACGCCGCTGCGGTGATGAGTGCAGGA
>JBILGF010000332.1:0-4112 GCA_044351195.1 Burkholderiales bacterium | reverse complement strand
GGGCGCCTGTAGTATCCAGCGTCCAATCATCGACTGGAGACTGCCATGCGTGCAACCCCCTCGTTCCAGCCGTTGTTCCACCTTGCATTCCCAGTGCGCGATCTTGCCGAGGCACGCGCCTACTATGGCGGGCTGATCGGCTGCAGCGAAGGCCGTTCGTCGGACGAGTGGTGCGATTTCAACTTCTATGGCCACCAGATCGTCGCCTACCAGGCGCCCCACCTGTGCGCCGTGAGCGACACCTCGCTGGTCGATGGCGACGACGTGCCGATCCGCCATTTCGGTGCGGTACTGCCGCTGTCCGACTGGGAGGCCCTGCGCGATCGCCTGCAGGCGGCCGGGGTGAAGTTCATCATCGAACCGCAGGTGCGCTTCGTCGGCGAGATCGGCGAGCAGCATTCGATGTTCTTCCTCGACCCATCGGGCAACGCACTCGAGTTCAAGGCGTTCAAGGATATTGGCTATCTGTTCAGGGCCTGATTGCCGGGGCGGATGCTGCGGCGCGACAACGACGGTATGTCCATTTCCTGTAACCCTGACTATACTGAATGCTGCAGGGGGGTGACGGGGCGCAGACCTCGCACGCTGTGCGGCTCCCGGGATCGTCCCGGCGAGGCGTTCTCAACATCAGAGGATCTCCCATGAAACGTCTCGTTGCAATCGTGGCTGCGATACTCGTCGCCGCGTCCGCCTCGGTCCTTGCCCAGCAGAAAGCGTTCTCGATCGTCACCGGCACTACCGGTGGCGTCTACTTCCCGCTCGGTGGTGGCCTGGCGCAGATCCTGAACAAGCATGCCGGCATCAACGCCAACGTCGAGGCCACTGCAGGCTCGGCCGAGAACATGTTCCGCATCGGCCGTGCCCAGGCCGATATCGCCTTCAGCCAGACCGACGCCGCCTGGGATGCCTACTCGGGCCTCGGCAAGTTCAGCGGCAGCAAGATCGGCGTGCGTGCGCTGATGGTGCTGTATCCGAACACGATGCACCTGGTCACGATCGAGGGCGCCGGCATCAACACCATCGCCGATCTGCGCGGCAAGCGCGTATCGACCGGCCCGGCCAACAGCGCGACCGAGATCATGGCGATCCGTGCGCTCGAGGCGGTGGGCATCGATGCCGACAAGGACATCAAGCGCGCCCGGCTTTCACCGGCCGAATCGACGCGTGGGATCCGCGACCGGCAACTCGATGCCTACTTCTTCGTCGGCGGCGTACCCACCCCGGCAATCACCGACCTGGCTGCCAGCCCGGGCATCAAGATCAAGCTGATCGACTACCAGAAAGAGGCGCTGGCCGGCATGGTGAAGGTTACCGGTCCGATCTACGTGCCGATCACCATCCCCGCCAAGTCGTACCCCGGTCAGGATACGCCCGCACAGGCGGTCGCGGTCTGGAACATCCTCGCAGTGCGTGACGACATGCCGGTCGACGTGGCCTACAACATAACCCGTGCCACGTACCAGAACCGCGCAGACCTCGCCACGGTCCACCCCGAAGGTCGCAACATCGACACGAGGTGGCAACTCAATGGTGCCGCGGTGATCCCGTTCCATCCCGGCGCGATGAAGTTCTGGGCCGAGCAGGGCGTCAAGCTCAAGTAGGCGGCGCGGGTCTGGCGGCGTCCCGAAGAGGGACTCCGCCCCACCATAAGCGACCCGCCATCGCACGGGTCGCTGGAGGCTTCTCATGGCAGCAGACGTGGTGCAGGGTGGATCCGTGCCACCCGCACGGGCCGGGGAACCGCTGGTCCTCAACGAGGACACCGAGCGCAAGGTCACCGAACTCATCGAGGCGGAGGAGGGTGCGACCCACCGCTTCAAGGGCTGGCTGGGTGGTTTCATCACCGTCGTGGCGATCGGGGTGTCGCTGTTCCACCTGTATGGCGCGATCGAGGTGGTGCCGGCGCAGTTCTTCCGCACCGCGCACGTCGCGCTGATCCTGTTCCTGGCGTTCCTGCTGTTTCCGATCGCGCGCCGCTACCGCAACCGGATGATGTGGTGGGACTGGCTGTTTGCCTTCGCCGGCCTGTCCACGCTGGTCTACGTGCTGATCGAGGGCTGGGACTTCGCCTACCGCAACGTCGACCCGACGCTGCTCGACGTCGCGATGGGCTGGGTGCTGATCCTGCTGCTGCTCGAGGCAACCCGGCGCACCACCGGCATGGTGATGGTGGTCGTGATCGGCGTGTTCCTCGTCTACGCGTTCATCGGTCCGTGGCTGCCGCAACCGTGGACGCACCGCGGCTACGACCTCGCCCGGCTCGCGTCCACGCTCTACATGACGGTCGACGGTGTCTACGGCACCGCGGTCGATGTTTCGTCGTCGCTGATCATCCTGTTCTGCATTTATGGCGCCTTCCTGCAGTTCTCGGGCGCTGGCAAGTTCTTCCTCGACTTCTCGTTCGCGGTGATGGGGTCGAAGCCGACCAACGCCGGGCGCACGGTGGTGCTCGCCTCGTTCCTGCTCGGCGGCCCGTCGGGTTCAGGCGTGGCTACGACAGTCACCATCGGTTCGGTCGCCTACCCGATGCTGAAGAAGGCCGGCTATCCGCAGAACCCGGCGGGAGGACTGCTCGCCGCCGGCGGCCTTGGTGCCATCATCTCGCCGCCGGTGCTGGGTGCGGCAGCCTTCATCATCGCCGAGTTCCTGCGCGTGTCGTACCTCGAGGTGATCCAGATGGCGATCATCCCGACCCTCCTGTATTACCTCAGCCTGTTCCTGATGGTCGAGCTCGATGCACGCCGGTTCGGCAAGGACGATGCGACCGTGGTGAATTCATTGTCGGTCTGGCAACTCGCGCGCACGTTCTGGTTCCACTTCATGTCGCTGGTGGCGATCATCGTCTACATGCTGCTTGGCTACACGCCAACGGCTGCGGTGTTCTGGGCCATCGTCACCGCGTTCGTGGTGAGCTTCCTGCACCGCGATTGCGCGCTGCTGCCCTACGACCTGTTCCGCCTGCGTGGCTCCGTCTGGGCGAACATCCGCGATTCGCGGCTGGTCAGCGCGCTGCGCGATGGCACGGTGGGCATGCTCAATGTCGGCGTCACCTGCGCCGCGGCAGGCATCATCGTGGGTATCGTCACGCTCACCGGGCTGGGCCTGAAGTTCAGCTCCATCGTGGTGGGCTATGCCGAGGTGGTCGCCAGCGGCTTCGTCGGCATGCTCGCCCTGGTCGGCATCGAGGCGACTCAGGCGATGTTTGCCAGCACCCGCCTGCTGTTCACCACCATCTTCACCGGCCTGATCGTCTGGATCGTCGGCCTCGCCGTACCCGTGACCGCGTCCTACATCATCTGCGCCGTGGTCGCAGCCCCTGCCCTGATCAAGCTCGGGGTGCCGGACTACGCCGCCCACATGTTCATCTTCTACTATGCCGTGCTGTCCGAGGTTTCGCCGCCGACCGCGCTGTCGCCGTTCGCGGCCGCGGCGATCACTGGCGGCGACCCCTACCGCACGACGCTGCAGACCTGGAAGTACGTGCTGCCCGCCTTCGTGGTGCCCTTCATGTTCGTGCTCGATCCGTCCGGCGTGAGTCTGCTGCTGAAGACGCCGGTGGGCGGCGACTGGATGGACATCGCCTCCGTCGTGATCTCGGCGACGGTCGGTATCAGCGCGCTCGCCGCCGGGGCGCAGGGCTGGCTGCTGATCCGTACCAACCGGCTCGAGCGCTGGCTGCTGGTCGGTGCGGGCGTGATGCTGGTGTTCCTGTCCACCACCACCAACGTGCTCGGCGGCCTGTGCATTGCCGTGGCGCTGGTCAGCCAGGTGCTCCGGAAACGGAAGACGGGTGCGACGCCGGGCGGACCAGCACCGCACCTGAGCAGCGCGTGAGCGACGGAGCCTGATGGTCGGCTCCATCCACGGCGCGGGGGCTCGGGCAACGGCACGGGCCGTCGCCGCCAGCGCTGCGCCAGGCGGCGCGCAACTCGACGAGTTCTGCGATGCGATCTGGCTCGAGGATGGCCTGGCGCGCAATTCGATCGAGAGCTACCGGCGCGATCTCGCGCAGTTCGCCGACTGGCTGGCCCAGCCCCCCCGGTCGGCGGCCCTGCTCACCGCGGGGCGCGCCGACCTGCTCGAATACCTCGCCCACCGCATGCGCATCGGTG
>JBILGF010000389.1:0-3502 GCA_044351195.1 Burkholderiales bacterium | reverse complement strand
GAAGGCAGCCTGCAGCGCGCGCGTGACGCGGGCTACGCGACCGCAGCAGACCAGCGGTCGTTCTTCGCCAGCGCCGATGTCGTCACGCTGCACCTGCGCATGCTGCCCGAGACCGACGGCATCGTGACCGCCGCCGATCTGGCAGCGATGAAGCCCGACGCGCTGTTCGTGAACACCAGCCGTGCCGCCCTCGTAGAGCCCGGCGCCCTGCTGGCTGCCCTGCGTGCCGGGCGGCCCGGGTATGCCGCGCTCGATGTGTACGATCACGAGCCGGTGACCGGTGCATTCGATCCGCTCGTGTCGATGGACAACGTGATCTGCTCGCCGCACGTGGGCTATGTCACCCGCGATCGATTCGAGACGATGTTCGATTCCGCATTCGAGCAGGTGCTCGCCTTCGCGCGCGGGGAGCCGGTCAACGTGGTCAATCGCGAGCTCGTCGGCGGCTGAGGCCGCCCGGCGCAGGAAAGACAGGAAGACGATGAAACTGCTGGTAGCCAATCCGAATACCTCCGACGTCGTGCTCGAGGTGATCCTGTCGTCGGCACGGCGCCGGGCGCTTCCGGACACCGTGATCAGCGGGCTTTCATCGCCCAATGGCACGCGCAGCATCGACTGCGCCTACGGCGACTACATGAGTGCACCGCACATGATCGAGGCGGTGCGCCGGCGCGTGGCTGAAGATCCCCCGGACGCAGTCGTGCTCGCCGGCTTCGGAAACGTCGGCATCCATGCGCTGAAGGAACTGCTCGACATCCCGGTCGTGTCGATCTCCGAGGCGAGCATGGCAATGGCCTGCCTGCTCGGTCACCGCTTCAGCACGCTCACCATGCTCGAGCAGTTCATTCCCTACCAGCAGGACCTGGTACGCCTGTACGGATTCGAAGCCAAGTGTGCCTCGGTGCGCGCCATCAACATCAATGTCGAGGAGGCCGCCACCCACCGCGAACGCGCTCTGCGCGATCTGTCGGTGCAGGTAAAGGAACTGGTCAGCCGCGACCAGGCCGAGGTCGTCATCCTCGCCTGCGCCGGGCTGTGCGGGTACGGCGAGGCGCTGTCGGCGCTGTCGGGCGTGCCGGTCATCGACCCGGTTGTCGCGGGCGTGAAGATGGCCGAGGCCTTCGTCGGCATGGGCATCAGCCATTCGAAGGTGCGCAAGTTCCATGCGCCGCCGCAGCCGATCGCCGACTATGGCAGCGCGGTGCTTGCGCCCGGGCTTCAGGCAGGCGTCACGCCGGGTCGCGGGTGATCCTTGCCAGCAGCGCGGGGGCGAGCCCGCGCGCCGGCTTGGCTGCCGGGCGCGCGAAGCTGCCGGTGGTCGGTGGGGCAGGGTGCAGGCCGACCAGCGCCTCGGCCAGCCGCACGGCACAGCTCACCCCGTCGATGACCGGCACCGGCAGCAGGTGCGCGATCTCGCGGGCGAGGCCGGCCAGCGGGCCGCCGCCGACGATCAGCACCTCGGCGCCGTCGTCATCGATCGCGCGCCGGCACTGTTCGAGCAGGGCATCGCGTGCCGCATCTTTTGCCGTGGTGATGTCCGCGTCCAGCCTGGGCAGTGCGCGCACGCTGGCCAGCCTGCCGTGCAGGCCGACCTCCTGCGCGCATTCGATGTACCAGGTGCGCAGGCGCGGCGTGAGGCACACCACCGAGTAGCGCCGCCCCAGCAGCCAGGCCATGTGGAACGCGGCTTCCGAGATGCCCACGACGGGCATGTCGAACAGCTCGCGCACGGCCTCCACGCCGGGGTCGCCGAACGCAGCCACGATCACCGCATCGCAGCCCTGGGCATGGGTGGCTACCGCGTCGAGCACGGCGTGGGCCGCTATCGCCGCCTCCGCGCGGTTCTCGACGTATTGCGTGCCGAAGGGGGCTGATACGGCGACGACCTGCGTTCCGGGGCCGGCGCTGCGCAGTGCCTCCTCGAGCATGAGGCTGGTGATGCGTTCAGTGATGTTCGGATTCACGAGCAGAAGCTTCATGGTGTTCCTGCAATAGCGGTCGTCAAGGGTAAAACCGGTTTACGGTCGGGCTGCTATCATCGGCGCGGCGATCAAGCGGCGCGCATGCATGCCCGGCAGCCCGGGATGCATTGCGCAGCCTTCGTTTCTGACAGTTGTACGGCCTGCCAAGGGAGGAATGCATGGGAATGCTTCGCGAGTTCAAGGAGTTTGCAGTAAAGGGTAACGTGATGGACCTCGCGATCGGGGTGATCATCGGTGCCGCATTCGGCAAGATCGTCGACTCGGTGGTCGGAGACCTGATCATGCCGATCGTCGGTCGTGTGGTCGGTGGGCTCGATTTCTCGAGCTTCTTCATCGCGTTGAGCCAGGTACCCGCCGGCGTCGCGATGAATTTGGATGCCCTGAAGACGGCAGGCGTTCCGGTGTTCGCCTACGGCAGCTTCATCACGATCCTGATCAACTTCATCATCCTTGCGTTCATCATCTTCATGCTGGTGCGATGGATCAACCGGCTGAAGGCCGATGCACCGCCGCCGGCTGCGCCTGCCGATCCGGAAGAAGTGCTGCTGCTGCGCCAGATCCGCGATTCGCTGCAGAAGTAGGACGCTTCAGGTAAACAGCCTGCGCTCGGGGGGCGCAGGCCGCGCGATGCGCAGCGGTTGCGGGATGTCGCAGCTCAGGTATCGGCCGGATCCGGCAGCGGCATGCAGCCGGCCGCCCTCGACGATGATATCCCCGCGCCGGATCACCATCACGGGCCAGCCACGCAGTTCCCGCCCGGCGTAGGGGGTATAGCCGACATTGTCGTGCAGCATCGACCAGTCGATGGTGGTGCGGCGCTCAGGGTCCCAGAGCACGATATCGGCATCCGCGCCGACCGCCAGCGTGCCCTTGCGCGGGTGCAGGCCATACATCCGTGCATGGTTGGTCGCGGTGAGGGCAACGAACTCATTGAGCGAGATGCGCCCGGTCATCACGCCTTCGGAGAACAGCAGCGGCAGCCGCAGTTCGATGCCCGGCACGCCGTTGGCCATCTCCTTGAACGTGGTGTCCGCACCCATCGGCAGCTTGCCGCTGGCGTCGAAGCGATAGGGCGCATGATCGGAGGAGTAGATCTGCAGCGTGCCGTTCTGCAGCCCGCGCCATACGGCCTCCTGCGCGGCCGCGTCGCGCGGCGGAGGACTGCAGCACCACATGGCGCCCTCCATGCCGGGCTTGTCGGTGTCTGCCGCGGTCAGGAACAGGTACTGCGGGCAGGTCTCGCCATGCACGCGTACGCCAAGCGTCTGTGCCGCCCTGATGTGGCCGATCGCAACCGGATCCGACACGTGCACGACCAGCAGCGGCTGGTCGAGCAGCGTCGACAGGGCAATCACCCGGTGCGTGGCTTCGGCTTCCGCGAGCGGCGCGTGCGCGACCGTGTGGAAGCGCGGTGCGCGGTGCCCGCGATCGAGCAGCCGCCGCGCGATCCACTGGATCACCTCGTGGTTCTCGGCATGCACCATCACCATGGCCTGTTCGCGCTGCGCCACGGCCATCAC
>JBILGF010000388.1:0-3507 GCA_044351195.1 Burkholderiales bacterium | reverse complement strand
TCAGCGCAATGCCGCAGTAGGTACCGACACTGCCTACCCCGACCACCTTCACGGCGACATCGGCGAGCCGGTAGCGCTGCACCAGCATGCGCCGCTCCGGAGGCAGGCTGTCGACATAGTCTGCGATCATCGCCTCGGCGAACGCATGAAAGCCCGCCTGCCGCTGAAGGTCCTGGTCGTGGTAGATCAGCGGCGGCTCGTCCTTGATGCGCGGTGTCTCACCTGACTGGAAGGTGAGCCTGGCGAACTCCTTCAGGTGCGCCGAATCCGCCTCGGCCTTGCGGATGCGCTTGAGCGTGAGCTTCTTCAGTTCGTCGTCGGGGTTGGCCAGCGCGAGCTTCTTCAGGTCGATGAACTCGTAATAGGCGTCGAGCACCGGCATCTCTGCGTAGCGGGCGATCTGCTGGCGGTAGCTGCGCGCTGCTGCGGCCGCGGCGGCGGTGCAGTCGGCCGCGCTGAACCCGTTGGCCCGCCCGGCGATGACGAAGCTCGCGGTGAGGCGGCGTACATCCCACTCCCACGGTGCGACCGACACCTCGTCGAAGTCGTTGATGTCGAACACCAGCCGGCGCTCGGGCGTGGCAAAGCCGCCGAAATTGACCAGGTGCGCGTCTCCGCACGCCACCACGCCCAGGCCGATGTTCGGCAGGAAAGACAGGTCATGCGCCATGATCGCCGCAGCGCCCCGATAGAACGCGAACGGGCTCGCCATCATCCGGCCATAGCGGATCGGCACCAGCTCGGGCACACGACCCGCGCTGTTTGCAATCAGCAGGTCGATCGGATCGGCGCGGGCTTCGGCGACCTTCCAGCGCGCCAGCTCGCGCCGCGGGCTGAGTGCGCGCAGCCCGCGTCCTCGGGCCCTGCGCTCTGCATGCGGCAGTCCGTGCGACTGTTCGGGCAGATGCGCGACCTTGCGTGCCAGGGAAGGGGCGGCAGGGGAGTCGGGCCCCTTCCTGGTGGCCTTCGAGGCTACCTTCCTGCGCGGCTGCTGCTGCGCGGCCGGCTTGCGAGCGGTGACCGATGGTTTGCTTGCGATGATGCCTCCCGTGACTGGCAGGTTGCGGCATGGGCGCGCTGCGCGAGACGCTGCTCGGTGGGCGCAACGGCCGACAAGACAAGGTTACCGTAACTTTTGTGGTCCGCCTGCACTCGGGTGGCGAACCCCTTCCGGAACAATCGCCTCGGCGCACGGGCGCTGTCGAGCCGCTCGAGCGCTCAGGACCAGCCAGATGCCGAACGGCGGAAAGCCGTGCCGATCGCGCCCAACATCGACAGGAATGGCTCAGGCCTGCGGCAGCTTCGGCCGAGGGTAGTAGCGCCGGAAACGGAGGGAGCGCGCTTCGCCGTCTTCACCACCGTGCGCCACCGCTCGATATCCTCGCGGATGAGGCGGTCGAATGCCGCGCGCGCCTCGGTCATGTTCCGGCGCATGCTCGCACCTTTCAGCGAAACCTGGCAGCTGGTGATCAACACCAGCACGACGATCATCACCTTCCTCATGGTGTTCCTGATCCAGAACACGCAGAACCGCGATACCGAGGCGATGCAGGTGAAGCTCGACAAGCTGATGCGCGCGACACGGGGTGCGCACAATGCGCTGCTCGACCTGGAGGAACTGGACGAAGATGCGCTGGATGCGTTCCGCCGGCGCTACCAGGCGCTTGCGAGTGCTGCGCGCGTCGGACGGGCCAGCGGTGTGCAGGATACCGGCACGCCGGAACCCTGATCGGCAGTCCGGGGGTGCCGGAGACTGGGGAGCGATCCCGATGCCGCCCCATCCGGCCATCAACGATGCACAGACCGCCGAGCAGGCGATCAACTACCGGAAGGGTGCCTACCAGGTGATCGGCTGGCATTTCACGCCGCTGGTGCAGATGATCAAGGGATCCCGCCCGTTCGATGCTGCGCTGTATGTCCGCAACGCCGAGATGATCCAGCGCATGGGTCAGGTCGTGGGCGAGGGCTTCATCGCGGGCAGCGAGACCGGAGCGGCGACCCGGGCGCTGCCCGCGATCTGGAGCAATGCGGCCGGCTTCAAGTCGGCCCTGGAGCGTTTCCAGGGTGAGGCGTCGAAACTGGTGGCGGTGGGCAAGTCCGGCGACGAGAAGGCGATGCGTGCCCAGGTCGCGGAAGTCGCGCGCGCCTGCTCCAACTGCCACGACAACTTCCGGGCAAAGTGATGGCGTAGCCGTGGGCTGGCCTCAGGGCGCGAGCTTCGCCGCCTTCACGACCGTGCTCCAGCGCTCGATGTCCTCGCGGATGAGGCGGTCGAACGCCTCGGGCGTACTGACCTGCGGCGCCAGGCCCAGTCCGGCGAACCGCTCCTTCACGTCGGCGGATACGACGGCTGCGTGAAGGTCGCGGGCGATCCGCAGGATCCGCGGGCGCGGTGTGCCGGCGGGCGCGGAGACACCGAACCAGATGTTGACGTCGTAGCCTTTCATTCCCTGTTCGGTGGTGGTCGGCACATCGGGGAATACGTCGAGCCGCCGGTTGCCCGCCACGGCGAGGGCCTTGATCTTGCCCGCGCGGATCATCGCCTGGGCAGTGACCGGTGTGGTGAAGATGATGCTCACCTGCCCCGCGATCATGTCGGTGATCGCAGGCGCGGCCCCCTTGTACGGCACGTGCAGGATATCGGTGCCCGACAGCATCTTGAAGAACTCGAGCGCGAGGTGGCTGCTGCCGCCCGTGCCGGAAGATCCGCCGGAAAGCTGGCCCGGCTTCGCCCTGGCGATCGCGATCAGCTCATTCATGTTCGCCGCCGGGAATGCCGCGCTGGTCAGCAACATGATCGGCGACCAGCCGAGCAGCGTCACCGAAGCGAAGTCTTCCGGGCGGTAAGGGGTCTTCGCGCGCAGCGCGAAGTTGATCGCATTGGAGCCCGGGTTGGTCATCAGCAGCGTGTAGCCGTCGGGACTGGCCCGCGCGACGATCTCGGCGCCGATGAGGCCCCCGCCGCCGCTGCGGTTGTCGATCACCAGCTGCTGGCCCCAGGCCTCGGACAGTTTCTGCCCGAGGAGCCGCGCGACGATGTCGTTCGATGCGCCGGGCGGGTACGGGACGACGAGCCGTACGGCGCGTACCGGAAAATCCCCGGGCTTCTGCTGGGCGTGCGCGGCAGCGCCAGACAGCAGGATGGAAAGCAGCACGGTAGCCACCGCGGATTCGAGCCTCATGTTCCCCTCCCCCTCCGTGTGCGTTCAGGGCGTTGCGAGTGTCACCGGAAACCGCGATCCGGTTCTTGCGCCCGGGATTACATGATAGTCGTTGAAGCGGCAGGCCGCCTTACCGCCACACCGAGTGCGGCCAGGCCGGACATCAACAGCAGGAGCGGCGCAGGGAGCGGAACCACCAGCGTCGGTGCCGCAAAGATCGCCTCGAACACGATCGGTACGAACGGGGCGACGTCCCCCCGCAATCAGTAGCACTTCGATCTAGAGTGCGGCAGTCATTGTAAGGGCCTTGCCGGCCAGTTGCTTCGCGTAAAGGGCGGGGGTCAGG
>JBILGF010000387.1:0-3510 GCA_044351195.1 Burkholderiales bacterium | reverse complement strand
TGGCTCGAACCGGTCGACGCGTCCGGCTCGCGGGTGGTGCCGGGACGATGGCGCGAGCGGGTGCCGCGGTTGTTCTGGATCGCCGCGCTCACGGCGCTGATCCTGGCGATTGCCCGGCCACAGGCGATCGTACCGTTGCCGACGCGCGTCGAGACGGTGATCCTGGCGATGGATGTCTCCGGCAGCATGCGGGCGACCGACCTGAAGCCGACCCGGATTGCTGCAGCGCAGGCTGCAGCAAAAGCGTTCATCGCAGACCAGCCGGCGCGTGTGCGCATAGGCATCGTGGCGGTGGCCGGGACTGCAGCGCTTGCGCAGGCGCCCACCCGCAAACGGGATGAGCTGTACCCGTCGCTCGAGCGGATCCAGCTGCAGCGTGGCTCTGCGATCGGCAGCGGGCTGCTGATCTCGCTGGTCACGTTGCTGCCGCATTCCGGCATCGATGCCGACGAGATCATCAATGGCCCACGTCCGGACGACGCATCCCCGGGCCCTGCACGTGGGTGGCCGAAGCGCATGGACGCGACGGCGTTCGAACCGGTGGAACCCGGCACCAACAGCCAGGCAGCGATCGTGCTGCTGTCGGACGGTCAGAGCAATACCGGCCCCGATGTGATGAAGATCGTACAGCTGGCCGCCGATCGCGGGGTGCGCATCTTCACCGTCGGCATGGGCACGGTGGAAGGAACCACCCTGGCGGCGGAGGGTTGGTCGATGCGCGTGCGGCTTGACGAAGCGATGCTGCAGAAGATTGCTGCAGCTACCGCGGGCGAATACTTTCGCGCGGCGAACGCCCGCGAGCTGAGCGAGATCTACCGCGGGCTGTCGCGCACGCTGACCTTCGATCGTCAGACGTTGACGGAAATCACGGCACTGTTTGCCGCGATCGGCGCCCTTTCGATGGTGCTGGCGGCGGGGTTGTCGATGCTGTGGTTCGGGCGGATCCTCTAGGCACCCTTGTATCGGCCGGAAATGCTGCAGGCTAGGGGCGCAGCATCGTGCGTACCGCGTCGAGTACCCGGTCGATTGCTGCAGCATCGACATGGCGATGCGTAACCAGCCGCAGCTGCCGTTCTGCGCCATAGGCGCCGACCCGGATACCCACGGCACCGAGCCGACGCTCCCAGGTTTCGGCATCCACGGCGCACGCCGACACATCGACGCGCACGATATTGGTCTCGATGGTTGCGGGATCGACCAGCCGAGGGTCGAGCTGCGCGAGACCCCGGGCCAGCTGACGGGCGGTCGCGTGATCGTCACCGAGCCGAGCCGACATCTTCTCGATCGCGATGATGCCGGCGGCTGCCAGCGGACCGGCCTGGCGCAGGTTGCCGCCGACCATCCGCCGATAGCCTCTTGCACACTCGATGAAGTCGGCCGAGCCGCAGAGCATCGAGCCGATCGGCGCCGACAATCCCTTGGACAGGCAGAAGTTCACCGAGTCGGCATGCTGCGCGATCACGTCGACACCGACGCCGAGCGCGACGGCAGCATTGAACAGGCGCGCACCATCGACATGGACCGGGACGCCGTGTTTCAGCGACAGGTCGCGGATGGCGGCCATCATCGCCAGCGGCAGCACCGCACCGCCCGCCTGGTTGTGCGAAGTCTCGAGCTGGATCAGCGCGGTGCCGACCTTGTTGCGACCGATTCCGGGCCGACGGATCGCGGCACGCAGCGCGTCGAAGTCGGGCGCACCCCGGTGGCCGGGCAACGGCCGGGTGAACAACCCGGCCAGCGCGCCGACACCACCGAGCTCTGAGGTGAGGGTATGCGAGGTGGCTTCCATCAGCACCTCGCCTGCGCGGCCGGTGTGGGCGAGGAGCGCGACCAGGTTGGCCATGGTGCCGGACGGCAGGAACAGCCCGGCCGGCTTGCCGCAGCGCTGGGCTGCGAGGTCTTCGAGGCGCTCGACGGTCGGGTCGCCATCGCGGGAATCGTCGCCGAGGCTGGCATGCGCCATGGCGGCGAGCATCTCGGCTGTCGGTCGGGTGACTGTATCGCTGCGCAGGTCGATCTCGGGCGCATGCATCGGGCGGCTCCAGGGTTCGGTTGAACGGGCATTCTGCCGTGTCGGGCAGGATTGCGGTGGCCGTCAGTGATGCATGTGCGGCGAGGCTGCCTCACAATACGGCCTGAGGTCGAGCCGCGATGCGGTGCGCGATGCGGTGTGGCGGCACCGTCGGGGTCTGACCCTTTACAAGCTGGAGGAGCAGTGATGGAGATGCGACGGATAGTGCTGGGCGCGGTGGCGCTCGGTGGGTTGGTGGTGGCCGTGGGGCAGGTGGCAGCGCAGGCGTATCCGGTACGGGCGTTGCGGATGGTGGTGCCGTTCCCGCCGGGTGGTGGCACCGACCAGTTGGGACGCACCTTCGCGGCACAGATCTCGGAAGGTCTGGGGCAACCGGTGACGGTAGAGAACCGGGCGGGCGCCGGGGGTAACCTGGGCGCCGAGGCGACCGCCAAGGCGGCACCGGACGGTTACACGATCATGCTCACCTCGAACTCGCTGGTGATCAACGCGGCGCTGTATTCGAAGCTGACCTACAACGCGCGCACCGACATCGCGCCGCTGGCACTGGTCGCCAGTGCGCCGCTGGTCGTGCTGGTACACCCGTCGCTGCCGATGAAGAACATGAAGGACCTCATCGCCTGGGCGAAGCGGTCCAAGGACGGGCTGAACTTCGGTACCAACGGGGCCGGTACCAGCGGCCATCTGTCGGGCGAGTTGCTGCGGCTGTCCGCCGGCATCGACATGACGCATATCGCCTACAAGGGGGCGGTGCCGATGATGACCGCGCTGATGGGCGGTGATCTCGACATGGGCATCACCACCGCACCGAGTGCGCTGCCGCTGGTGCGCGCCGGCCGCTTGCGCGCCCTGGCAGTGACCACGCCCCGGCCGGCAAAGACCCTCCCGGGTGTCGATCCGATCGCGGTCACCTTTCCCGGCTATTCGATGGATATCTGGTACGGCATCTTCGCGCCGGCCGGCACGCCTGCCCCGATCCAGGAGCGTGTGATCGGCGAAGTACGGCGCGCACACGGCTCGTCCAGCGTGCGTACCGCGCTCGAGCGCGACGGTGCCGACCCGGTGTTTCTCGGTGGCAGCGACTTCGTGCAGTTCTTCAATGCCGACCTCGACAAGTATTCGAAACTGGTCAAGCAGGCCGGGGTGAAGGTCCAGCAATGACCTCGGTGTACGGGCACCGCCTGCCCCGCCTGTGTTCCGCCGCCGCTGTCGGGATCGCGGGTGCAGCATTTGTTGCAGCATCGGAGGATGCTGCAGCGCAAGCCGGCACATTCCCGGTCAAGCCGGTGCGCATCATCGTGCCGTTCGCGCCGGGTGGACCGAACGATCTGATCGTGCGGCTGGTCGGGCCGAGGCTGGGTGAAGCCTGGGCGCAGCCGGTGCTGGTCGAGAACCGCCCGGGGGCGGGCGCGACCACCGGCATGGAGGTCGTGGCGCGGTCGGTCCCTGATGGCTACACGCTCGGCGTGGGCAACAAC
>JBILGF010000384.1:0-3529 GCA_044351195.1 Burkholderiales bacterium | reverse complement strand
CTTGTCGGCGCCGTAGACCTGCAGATTCACAGCCCAGACCTGTTTGATCCTGGCCTGCAAGACCGGGGCGGCTCAACCTGCCCTGCACACTACTGGCTCAGCAGCCTTTGTGCGGGCTGCAGCCACCACCTGCATGACCAGGGGGTGGTGCTGCCCCCTGCGTGAGCGAATGGCGTAAATCTCCTCCAGCACGCCCTCGCAGGTGCCCAGCGGCCGCAATCCACGCATCAACGCCACGTCGGCGGCACCGAAGCGGCTGACCGGGAACACGCCCAGGCCCCTGGCGGCAAACACGGCCAGGAGTGCGCTGTCCTCGAACTCTCCGACAACGCGCGGCCGCAGTCCTTGGGCATCGAACCAGCGGTCCAGCCGTGGACGCAGGGCCGAATGCCCAGTCGGCAGCAAGACCGGCATCCTGGCCAGCGACTGCGGAAAGTCCGCCGCAGCAGCCTTGTTTACCAGGGCGGCAGGCCCATACCAATCGACCGGCGATTCGAGCAAGCGCTCGCTGGTCAGCCGGAGATTCGGGTTGTGGGGTGCGGGTTGCCCTGCAAAAACCAGGTCCAGGTGGTGCATTGCCAGTTCGCCCAGCAGTTGCTCGCACTCGCCTTCGTGGCACAGCAGTCGCAGCGTCGGCGTCGCCAGCACCGGGGCCAGCAGCGCATGCGCTGCCAGCTTGGAGATGCCGTTGGACAGCCCGACGGCCAGGCGTGCAACCTTGCCGCTGGCCGCCTCGCGAACCTCTTCGGGGATGACGTGCCCAAGCTGAAAGATCTCCTCGGCGCGGGCAAAGGCTGCCTGGCCCGCTTCGGTCATCGCCACCCCCCGGCCGGCCGGCTTGAGCAACTGGTGTCCGAGGGCCTTCTCAAGTTCCCGAACCTGCGCGCTGATGGTCTGCACTGCCATGTCCAGCCGCTCGGCCGCGCGGGTGAAGCCGCCTTCCGTTGTGACGACCCAGAAATAGTAGAGGTGGCGGTAGTTCAGCATGCTGCAGCGTCCCGTATCGGAAAAACCGAAGTTGCATTCACTGTATCGCTGATTCATTCTAAGTTCGTCTGCGCCGATGATCCACCGTTGCGCCCATCCATCAACAAGCGGTTGCCTGGGGCCTGAAACCGCTGCGACCCGATAACATGGCGTACGATGCGCTCGGCGCTACCTTATGCCGCCACACCACCTGCCAAGACGAATCTAAGATGCTCTAGGCACTCAGCTGGTTTCTGGTTTTCAGCCTTCTCGCGCTCTGGTCGCTGGCGGTGTGGGCGATGCACGCCGCCGCCGTGTGGGCGGTCTCCAATGCAGGCGCGCTGACGGTTGCCGCGTCGGTCGCTGTATCGGCCGCAGAAGGCCTGCTTCTGCCGGAGTGGCTTGCGCCCTGGGTGCCGCCAGAGGTCGCGCAGGCGCTGACCTCGCTGCTGTCGGGTTTGGCGCCGGCGGTCGAGAGCCTGCTTCAGGCCGCACCGGCGCTGTCTGGCGGACTGACCGTGGCAACCTGGGTCCTCTGGGGTCTCGGCAGCGCGCTGCTGATCTTGCTGGGGGCGAGTCTGCACCTGGTCATCGTAATGTGGCGCCGTCGAGGCGGCGGCTCGGGGCCTCAACCGATCGGGCGGGTGGCCGCGTGACGGGAGCCACGTTCTCTCCTTTGCGCGACAGGGCGGTGACACGGAGGTCGCCTCTTGAGGCGGTCTGCGCAAGACGTACCGCACCTGGACAACCAGACACCCTCAATGGAAGTTCCCGATCATGAACATGCTCATGTTTCTCGGCGGTCTGATTCTGTTGGTGATCGGCGCCAACACCCTCGTGCGCGGCGCGTCCAGGCTCGCGATGTCCTTCGGCATCAGCCCGCTCGTCGTCGGTCTCACCATCGTGGCCTTCGGTACCAGCGCGCCCGAGGTCGCGGTAAGCGTCGGCGCCGTGCTCGACGGCAAGACCGACATCGCCATCGGCAACGTGATGGGCAGCAACATTCTCAACGTGCTGTTCATCCTGGGCATCAGTGCCCTGATCGCCCCACTGGTGGTGAATATCCAGTTGATCCGGCAAGAGGTGCCGATCATGTTGGGCGCGAGCCTGCTGCTGCTGGCGCTCTCGCTGGATGGGCAGCTGTCGTTCCTGGACGGCGGATTTCTGTTCGCCCTGCTGGTGGCCTACACAGTGTTCCTGGTCGTGCAGTCGCGCCGCGAGACCCAGGCTGCGAAGGACGAGTTTGCCGAAGAGATTCAGCCCGCCCAGGCCGGTGCCTGGGACAGCCACTGGGCGGCGCAGATCGGCCTGATCGCTGCGGGCCTGGTGGCGCTGGTGCTCGGCTCGGACTACCTGGTGCAGGCCTCGGTCAGCTTTGCCAAGGCCATGGGCGTGAGCGACCTCGTCATTGGCCTGACGATCGTTGCCGCCGGCACCAGCATGCCCGAGGTGGCTACGAGCATCACGGCCGCCGTGAAGGGCGAGCGGGACATCGCCGTAGGCAATGTCGTCGGCAGCAACACCTTCAACATCCTGGGCTGTCTGAGCCTGTCGGGTCTGGTGTCCGGCGACCTCGGCCTGGCCATTGCGCCATCGCTCCTCGCGTTTGACATCTGGGTGATGCTGGCGGTGGCTCTCGCCTGCCTGCCGGTCTTCATGACGGGCCGCGAGATCGCGCGCTGGGAAGGGGGCGTCTTCCTGGGCTACTACGTTGCCTACGTGGCCTACCTGATCCTGGCGGCGCAGCAGCACGACGCACTGCAGGCCTTCTCGGGCGTGATGCTGGGCTTCGTGGTGCCGCTGACCGTGGTGACCTTGGTGGTTGTGTTGATCCGCCGCCCGGCCGCAGTCGGCGAGCCCACATAACGGCGCCTATCGTGCAGCGGCTGCGCGAAACAGCCGCGGCGTTGTCTGTGGCAGCGCGTGCTGCGCATCGATCAATAGCGGCGCTGACGATCCGTCAGCGCCGCCAGCCGCGCGTTACCGCGCGACGACGGATCTGATCGAGCCACTATCGTCGCGGCCTCGGTTCAGCTGATGCTGCCAGGGGGGTATGGGATCGATGGATACGAGGGCCATCTTGCGCCGTGCGGCCGGCTTGGCCGCACGATTCAGGGGCCACAGCCGTGCGCTTGCAGCGCGTCGGCGCAACGATCGCATCCTTGAGGCCGTAGCCCTCATGCCCTGGCACGGCTAAACTTCAGGCATCTGCTGCCGATCTCTGTGTGATTTGCACGACTCGCTCCATCAGAGAGATCGCCCGACAGACCAATGTATTCGAGTACTGCCGACATGGAATTCCTCGTACGCCTCGTTTTCGCAGCGCGGCCGGGCGCCACTGCGCTGCGCTCGCGCCGTTCCCTCCACGCCGCGCTTCTGGCCGCAGGGCTCGTGATCGGGTCGGTGCATGCCGTGGCCGGCGAGCAGGCCGACCGGGCGATCGCGGCCGCGCGCAAGCTCGTCGCGTCCGGCGAGGTCAAGCCCGGAACCGTGCTGCGCCTGCGTGCCAAGCAGGGTAATCTCGTCTCGCTGCTGGGCCGCGACGGCGAACTCCAGCAGGAGT
>JBILGF010000383.1:0-3530 GCA_044351195.1 Burkholderiales bacterium | reverse complement strand
AGTGCCCCGGCCTGCTCGAAAACCTTCGTGTACTGCTCGATCGCCACCGGTGAATTGAACAGCCCGGCCGAACCGACCACAGCCAGCTTGCGCTCGACCGGATGCGGCGCGGAGTCGGTGCCGAGGAAGAAACACGTGTCGCCGGAGGTGGCCGCCTCGACCAGCGCGCGCCGGTCGGCTTCGGTCTTGATCACCGGCATGCAGTACAGGTACGGGCGATTGCCCCAGCCGAGCCAGTCGGTACGGTTGTGCGTCAGGTGGTACGGCGTGATGGTTGCACCGACCTGCGGTGCCGCGCTGCGGATGTAATCGACGGCGATCTTCGAGCTGATGTGCTCGAGCACGAACTTCAGGCCCGGGAAATCCTTCGTCCAGGGCTGCAGCCGGCGCTCGATCCAGACCGCCTCGCGGTCGAACACGTCGACCTCGGGGTCGACTTCCTCGCCATGCATCAGCAGCGGAATGCCGATCTTTTCCATCCGCGCCATCACCGACCGGATCTTCCGGTAGTCGGTGACACCCGCCGCCGAGTTCGTGGTGGCATTGGCCGGATACAGCTTGACCGCCGTGAACACGCCGTCCCTGAACCCCGCCTCGACCTCGTCCGGATCGGTCATGTCGTGCAGGTAGCAGGTCATCATCGGCTTGAAGGTCGACCCTTCGGGCAGCGCCTGGTGGATGCGCTCGCGGTAGGCGATAGCCTCTTTCACCGTGGTCACCGGTGGCAGCAGGTTGGGCATGATGATCGCCCGGCCGAAGTTGCGCGCGGTGAACGGCAACGATGCCCTGAGCATCGCCCCGTCGCGCACATGCAGGTGCCAGTCGTCCGGCTTGCGGATGGTGACACGGTCGACGGAAGGGGCAGGAGTCTGCGCAGTTTTCAAGGATGCCATCGCGGCCTCGCGTTCAGCTGATGCCCATCATACCGGCCTCGTAGGTGTCGCGCGGCGGATGGTCGATCATCGAACCGGTGAGTTCCGACACCTTCGCCACGCCATGCGCTTCGCACCACTGCTCGATACCCTCGATCATCGCGATCATTGCCGTCGGGCTGCGGAAGCTGGCATAGCCGACCTGCACTGCGCTGGCGCCGGCCATCATGTACTCGATCACGTCCTCGGCACGCGAGATGCCACCCACGCCGATGATCGGGATCTTCACGCACTTCGAGCACTGGTGGACCATGCGCATGATGATCGGGCGCACGCCCGGGCCGGAGATGCCGCCGTAGCCGTTGCCGATGTGCGACAGCCGGCTCTCGATGTTGATCTTCAGGCCGAGGATGGTGTTCGACACGGTGATCGCATTCGCGCCGCCCTTCTCGGCCGCCTCGGCCACCGCGCCGATCTCGCCGGCGTTGGGCGACAGCTTCGCCCAGATCGGCAGTTCGGTCGCCTCGCGACAGAGCTTCACCACCTTGTAGGTGTGTTCTTCGTTCAGCGCGAAATTACCGCCGCCGGGCGCGCGCGTCGGGCACGAGATGTTGATCTCGATCGCATCGACGCCGGGCACCGACACGTCGCGCGCCATCGCTGCGAAGTCCTCGATGCTCTCGGCCGAGATGCTGCAGACCAGCGGCGGCGTGAAGCGCTTGTACTCGGCGACCTGCACGTCCTGGAAGTACTTGAGCCCCTTGGTCGGCAGGCCGATCGAATTGATCATGCCGGAATCGATCTCCGACACCCGCGGCGGCGGATTGCCCGCCCGATAGCCGCGCGAGACGGTCTTGGCCACCAGCGCGCCCAGGCGGTTGAGGTCGATGATCTGCGAGAACTCGACCGAGAAGGTGCCCGAGGCGGGCATCACCGGATTGGCCAGCTTCACGCTGCCGATGTTGACCGAGAGATCTACCATCCCAGGCACTCCTGCAGGTCGAACACGGGGCCTTCCACGCAGACCCGGCGCATCTCTTTCTGGCCGTTGCGCTCGAAGGTACGCACGCAGATGTAGCAGGGGCCCAGGCCGCAGGCCATGATCTGCTCCATCGCCATCTGGCCGGGGATGTTGAACTCCTTGCCCAGATTCTTCATCAGCTGCATCAGCCGGTTCGAGCCGCAGGTGAAGAACGCATCGGCGCGATTCTCGGCGATCAGCTGGCGCAGGATGCTCTCGACATTGTCGATGTTGCTGGTGCCGTCGGTATCGAGCACCTTGACCACGCTGCCCACGCTCTCGAACAGGTCGGCGGCGAGCGCGAGGTCGGGGCTGCGCGCCGACAGGATGGCGGTGACCCGCACGCCCTTCTCGCCGGCGAACTGCGAGATCGGCGCCATCGTCGCCAGGCCCACGCCGCGGCCGAGCACGACGATGTTCTTCCACTCGGGCTTGAGGTGGAAGCCGACCCCGAGCGGGCCGACCATGTTCAGCTCGTCGCCAGGCTTGAGCGTCGCCAGGCCCTTGGTGCCACGGCCGACCACCTTGTAGAGGAACTCGAGGCGGCCGCTGGAGCGCTGGATACGGTAGACCGACTGCGGACGGCGGAACCAGAGCTCGCCCTCGTCCGGCGACGGGCACAGCAGGTGGAAGAACTGGCCGGGCTGGGCGGCGAGCGCCTTCGGCGTGGCCTTCACCACCAGGTGCTTGTATTCCTCGTTCACCCACTCGTGGGCGACCACCGGCACGATCGACTCTTCGGCCGGGCATTGCGGCGGCGAATGGCCGGTACCCGGCTCGCCCACCTTGACGGCGGCGGTGGCAAACATACCTTGCGACATCGACTGTCCTCCTGGGGTGCGGTGGGCGAAAGGCGGGTCGGACCCGGGTTTTTCGCGGCTCTTGGATTAGACGAGCGGCATGTCCAAAAAGCAAGGCTTTTCCAAAAAAAGAGACGGTCGCAGGCGCGATTGACGTAACGGCTTCAGCGGTACTTCGCCAGCAGCCCGCGCAGGAACCGCGCCGCCGCGGCGCCCTTCAGCGCGCGGCGCCACATCTCTTCGGCCGCCTTCTGGTGCAGCGCCAGCGCTTCGGGCGCCGAGGTGATCATCGCCACGCCGATGCGCACGTTCGGCTGTTCGCCCAGGCGAAACGGCGACAGCACCAGCACCTGCCGGTCGGGCTGGCGCAGGATCTGGAAGCTCGCATGCGGCAGGGTATCGGGCACGATGCCGATCTGGATCCCGATCGGCTGCTCTTCGGTGAGTTTCGCGAAGCGGGTCACCTCGCGCATGGCCTGCGCGCGCCGCTCGGCACGTACCGCTTCGTCGAGATCGAGCCGTCCGACCAGCCCGTTGTGCAGGAAGCGCTCGATCTCGCTTGCCGAGATCAGGTTGACCACCGCAGGCTGCCGGCGCTGGTACTGCGCCTTGCGCAACTGCAGGATGGCCATGATCTCGCCCACTTCGACGATCGCGCGGTCGCGTGCCGGCAGGTCGACAGGGATACTCTCGGTGAGCACCTGGGCGAGCGTGTCGTCGAACGATTCGGAGGCGAGCAGGTAGGAGATCGGGCCGGCGAGCACGATGATCTGCTCGGCGGCCTCCTCGTTCTGGCGCAGGCGCTCGAAATAGGCGACAGCCGACGCGATGTACTCG
>JBILGF010000382.1:0-3547 GCA_044351195.1 Burkholderiales bacterium | reverse complement strand
GGCCACTGCGAGCATCGCCTCCAGCCGCCGCAGCGCGCGATCGGTACGCCAGTCCTTGGCGAGTTCGACGGCCGAGCGCAGCAGGTGTCCCTGATGCTTCTCGAGCTTGGCCTCGAACCGCTCGAACAGGGTGAAGGCATCGGCCGTGCCGCCTGCGAAGCCGGCGAGGATCCGGTCATGGTAAAGGCGCCGCACCTTGCGCGCTGTGGACTTGATCACGATGCTTCCGAGCGTGACCTGGCCATCGCCACCCAGTGCGACGTCTGGGCCACGACGCACTGACAGGATGGTCGTTCCTTCGAACTGCTGCATGGCGCTGCACCGGGCATGACAAGCCCATGATTATACGCAGCGCGGCGGCCACGCCACGCAGGAACAGGTCGAAGCGCGCCGCTCCCCCGGACGGCCTCGGCAGGACCGGCGTTACTTCGCCGGCACCAGCGTCGCGTCGACCAGCCGGTAGTACAGGCCGCCCGGATCGTTGCGCAGCACCTGCAGGCGGCCGGCGAGGATCATCGGTTCTTCGCCATACCGCAGCGGCGCGCGCGCCTGCACCTCGACCAGCGAGTCGGGACCGCCAGGCAGGCAGAACGGACAGGACGGCGACTGTGCACTGAGCAGGAAATTGCGGTGCTGGTCGGCCGCCGCCAGCGGCATCATGAAGCCCTGGATGCGCACCGGCCGGTTGTCGAGTGCCAGCACCGCCTCGCTGAACTGGGGAATGAACCGGTCGCGCTGCTGGACCGTCTGCACCTGCGCCAGCATGCGCCAGGACAGCATGCCGTTCTTCTCCTCGATTCCCTTCTGCAGGAACTGTTCGGGGATCGGGGATGCGAACGCGGCCTCGTCGCGCGTGGGGGTCTTGAATGCGAACGCGGCTGGCACCGCCAGCGCGACCATCACCACCCAGGGCAACCACTTGAAAAGGGACATGATCTTCGGATGTAGCCCGGGCGGGACGGCTGGGCAACCCGCATGAACCGGAGCGAACCGGTACGCACACGTGTCAGGCCCGGGCAAGCACTTTCGAGATATCGGTCCGGTAGGCTAGCATCGCCGGCAGCATGGAGGCAACGCCGCCGATCAGCAGCGCGAGACCGATCAGCCATCCCTCGCCCGGCGCGAGCGCCCACCCGGTCAGCGCCCATTGCGAAAGGGCGGGCACGCTGCGTCCCAGCCACTCGGTGAGCGCATGGCCGGCGATCAGGCCGAGCGCACCGCCGGCTGCACAAAGCAGCAGGCCCTCGATGAGCATCAGCAGGAGCAGCGAACTGCGCCGGGCACCGAGCACCCGCAACATCGCAAGGTCGCGGGCACGCTCCGACAGCGCGCCGTACAGGCTGATGAACAGGGCCAGCCCTGCCGCGCCCAGCAGCACCCAAGCGAATATACGCAGCGTATCGACGCCGACACCAACCAGCCGGTTCAGGCGCACGCTTTCGGCCGCCGGCGACGCGGCCTGCATCGCAGTGGCGGCATTGACCAGGCGGGGCAACTGGGCGGCAGCCATGGGCGAGGAATACTGGATGAGCAGCGCGGTCAGCTCGCGGCCCGGGCCGGGCTTCGTGCCGCCTCGTGGCGACACAGTGTCGCCGCCAGGGCCGGACGCGGCCGCGGGAGCATCGTCATGGGGATGGTCATGCGCATGTGTCTGGCCACGGCCATGGCTGTGGCCGTGCGCATGCCCCTGGGCGGGCTTCGCGGCATCACGAGGCCCGGGGCTGTCGGCGCGTGCGGCAGCACCGGCCGCGGGCGCTGGATGCACGTCCCAGACGGTCTCGACGCTGACCAGCACCAGGCGATCGATCACCCCTCCGACGGGCGCCAGGATGCCGACCACCTCGTACGGATGGTCATCGTGCGCTGCACCGCCGTCGACCAGGCCATGAGAGCCGACAATGGTGTCGCCAAGCTTGAGCGGCGCGCCACCGGGACCTCCCGTGCGCGCAGCCTCGGCACCGACCACCGCCTGCATCTCGCCTGCCCACAGCTTCCCGGACGCGAGCGTCGCGCCGTAGTGCGCCACGAAAGCATGGTCGGTGCCGACGATCCGGTGGCCGCGCCAGACATCGCCCAGCGCCAGCGGTATCGCCTGCTTCACCAGCGGGTGCCGGCTCAGGGCCATCGCCTCCGCGTACGGGATGTTCCCGGTCGGCGTGTCGACATGGAAAACCGACGACAGCACCAGCTGCAAGGGGCTGCCTTTCGCGCCCACCACGAGGTCGATGCCGCGGGTATCGCGCTCGACCCGGTCGGCGATCTGCGTGCTGACCAGCAGCATCACCACGATGGCGGCCAGGCCGACGGCGAGCAGCAGGACCTGCAGCATCGAAGCAAGCAGGCGCGCGCGCAGGTAGGCGATGGCCAGGGTGAGCAGGTTCATGCCGGCACCGCCTTTCCACCCGCCAGTTCGACCCGCCGCGTGATCCGCCCCTTCACCCGCTGGTCATGGGTGGCGATCACCAGTGCCGCGCCACTGCGTGCAGCCTGGTCGAGCAGCAGCTCGAGCGCTGCCGCGCAGTTCGCGTCGTCCAAATTCGACGTGGGTTCATCGGCCAGCACCAGACGGGGCCTGTTGATCAGCGCGCGTGCGAGCGCGACGCGCTGCTGCTGGCCGAACGACAGCCGGTGCGGCTGCTCGCCCGCGCGGTCGCCGAGCCCGAGTGCGTCCAGTGCAGCCCTGGCGGCAGCCGCATCGCGCGGCAGGCCGGCGGCGTACTGCGCCAGCAGCAGATTGTCGATCACGCTGAGACAGTCGATCAGATGCAGGCGCTGCGGCAGCAGCCCGATGTGCCGGCCGCGGAAGCGGTCAAGCGCCGAGCCGTGCAGCGATCCGAGCTCGGTGCCGCCAACCTTCACCGAACCCTGCGTCGGTACGAGGATGCCAGCCAGGCAGTGCAGCAGCGTGGTCTTGCCGCTGCCCGAGGCACCCAGCAGCAGCCAGGGCTCGCCGGCATCGACCGACCAGGCTGGCATGTCCACCACGGTCGTGCTGCCGTAGCGATGGGACAACGCGTGCACTTCGAGGACGGGCATGGCGTGGGCGTCGGCGGGATGGGATGGAGGGATGGGGGATGGACGGCATGCGCTGCACCCGGACGCGCCGGCAGCCGGGCGGGACGGCAAGGTCAGTCGGCCTGCTCCGGATCGACCAGGCGCCAGACGGGGAACGGATCGGCCAGGGACGCCCATGCCTGCGCGCCGCCAGCATGCTCGTCCCGGGTCAGCAGGCAGGCATCGAGCCGCGCGCGCAGCGCCATCTCGTCCATGTCGATGCCGATGAACACGAGTTCCTGCCGCCGGTCGCCCTGCGGCCCGGTCATCATCGCCTCGATCTCGCCACGGGCTTCGGGCGTGTCCGGCCATTCCGAAGCATCGACGGCAGCCCACCACAGGCCTGCCGCGCCATGCCGGCAGGCGCCACCGGCCTGCGACCAGCTGGCGGCGAAATCCATGCGCGAGGCCAGCCAGAAGAAGCCCTTGGAGCGGATCACGCCCTGCCATTCGGCGTCCGACCCGGAATGGATCAGGTCCCAGAAGCGCTGCG
>JBILGF010000381.1:0-3550 GCA_044351195.1 Burkholderiales bacterium | reverse complement strand
CGCCCTTCGCACGCAAGGTACGCCTGGTCTCGCACGAGACGGGGCTCGCCTCCAGGATCGAGGAGATCCCCACCGCCGTTTCCCCTGTCAAGGCGAACACGGCGCTGGCGGCGTCCAACCCGCTGATGAAAGTGCCCACGCTTGTCACTGACGAGGGTTTTGTGCTGTTCGATTCGCCAGTGATCTGCGAGTACCTGGACAGCCTGAATGCAGGTCGCAAGCTGTTCCCGGCGCCTGGCGCTGCGCGCTGGACAGCGCTGCGCCAGCAGGCGGTGGCCGATGGCATCCTCGACGCGGCGATCGGCGTGCGCTACCAGACGGCGCTGGCACCGAAGGAACTGCAGTGGATCGACTGGCAGGATGGCCAGCGTACCAAGTGGAAACAGGCACTCGACTTCCTCGAGTCCGATGCCCAGGCGCTGACGGGCGAGCCGACCATCGGGTCGTTGTCGGTGGCCGCGACCCTGGCCTGGCTTGATTTCCGCTATGGGGCGGACGACTGGCGCAACGGTCGCCCGGCGCTGGCTGCATGGCTGGCCTCGTTCGCGCAGCGCCCCTCCATGAAGGCGACGCTGCCCAGCCTCTGAGGTGCCACCTCGCCGGTACTATCTCCGGCCACTGATCGTGGTGGGGATCGTGCCAGCCACTGCTCAGGCGTAGCTGCGCAGCCGCACCGAGAACTCGCGCAACTGCGCGACACCGCTCTGTTCGGCTCGGGCACACCAGTCCTGCAGTTGATGCACCAGTTGTTCCTTCGAGGCCGTGGAACGCGCCCACAGCGTCGACAACTCCTGGCGCATCGCGTAGGTCTTCTGCAGCGCCTCGCTGCGGCTCAGCACTTCCGAGAGCGCCGGACGTACGGCATCCGGTACTTCGTCCGCATCGCGCTGCAGCCACTGGCGCAGTGCCGTCAGGTCAAGATGGGGCATGGCCGGCTTCAGATGCTTCATCTTGCCGATTTCCTCGCGCCAGGTGAGCGAGAGCATCTTGCCGTAGCGCGACAGCACGTCGTAGCGATGAGCGATCACCGCATCGAGCGTGCCTACGTCGGCGACCGTCTTGGTGGCGTCGAGGCGCACCTGCGCGGCAACCTTCTTCACGCGTGCGAGCCCGGCCATTTCCAGGATGCGGATGTACATCCAGCCGATGTCGAACTCGTACCATTTCGACGACAGGCGCGCTGAACTGGGATAGGCGTGGTGGTTGTTGTGCAGCTCTTCACCCCCGATGAGGATGCCCCACGGCAGGATGTTGCGGCTTGCATCTTCAGCGGCGAAGTTGCGATAACCCCAGAAATGGCCGACGCCGTTGATGATGCCGGCGGCGGTGATCGGAATCCAGATCATCTGCACCGCGAAGATGGTGATGCCGATCGGCCCGAACAGCAGCACGTTCAGCGCCAGCGTGGTGTAGGGCCCCATCACCGAGTAGCGCGCATAGAGATTGCGCTCGATCCAGTCGTCGGGCGTGCCGCTGCCGAACTTTTCGAGGGTTTCCGTGTTCCTGGCTTCGGCCCGGTACAGTTCGCTGCCCTGGAGCAGCAGCTTGCGGATACCGTAGATCTGGGGGCTGTGCGGATCTTCAGGCGTCTCGCAGCGCGCATGGTGCTTGCGGTGGATGGCGACCCATTCGCGGGTGACCATGCCGGTAGAGAGCCACAGCCAGAAGCGGAAGAAATGCGAGACCACCGGGTGGAGGTCGAGGCCGCGGTGCGCCTGGGCGCGGTGCAGGAATATCGTCACGCCAGCGATGGTGATGTGCGTCACCACCAGCGCATAAACGACATAACCCCACCACGGAAGATCGATCAGGCCGGAGAGCATCGAATGTCCTGTTGATTTGCGAAAGTGAGCGGCAGTCTACCGAAAAACCGGAGGTTTCTGGTCGCCGCGTCAACTATTTCAGACATGAGGCCGTAATCTTTTGTTTTCAAGAGCTTGCGACATCCTTTTCGACTGCCTGTGGGTTGGACGCCACCGGGTGCCCGGGCGAACCCGCAGCCGGGTATGTGGTGGCGCCCGCGGCCGGCAGTTCCGGACCGAGGACGCGGATCTCGCGCTGGGGGTAGGGGATGCGTACCCCGTGTTCCCGGAACGCCTGCCACAGGGCCCGATACAGTTCGGAGCGCAGGTTGTTGCGTCCGCGATCCGGATCTGCAATCCAGGCACCGAGTTCGAGGTCGATGCCGCTCTCGCCGAACAGCCGCACCAGCACTGCGGGCGGCGGGTCGTCCAGAACCCGCGGATGACGTGCTGCAACGCTGCAGATGAGTTCGATCACCGCTTCGAGATCGGAATCATAGGAAATCTGGATCGGCACCGCGATGCGCACCTTCTGATCGCTGTAGGACTGGTTGATCACGGTGCTGGTGATGATCGTCTCGTTCGGGATGATCGCTTCGTTGCCATCGAGGCTGCGCACCACCACATAGCGTCCGGTCATGCGCGTGACGACGCCCTCGCGGTTGTCGATCAGGACGGTATTGCCGATCGACACCGAACGGTCGGCAAGGATGATGAATCCGCTGACATAGTTGCTGGCGATCTTCTGCAGTCCGAAGCCCAGGCCCACGCCCAGCGCGCCACCGAACACCGAGAGCAGGGTGACGTCGATGCCCACCGCGGACAGCGCGACCATCACGCCGATCACGATCAGGAGGGCCTTGGCCGCCTTGGCGAAGATCACCCGGAGGTTGATATCCAGCGCCTGCGAGGCGAGCAGCCGGTTCTCGATAAGCCGGCCCAGCCACATGGCGACCAGCAGGGTCAGCACCACCGACAGCGCTCCGCGCATCATCAGCAGCACCGAGACGTGCCCCGTTCCCACGGGTATCGACACCGCGTCGAGGACCCGGGTGATCGCGGGCAGCAGACCGGTCAGGTGCAGCGAGACGCCGATCCATACGGACCATCCGACCAGCCGTTCCCAGGTGTCGAGCGCGGGTGACGGATTGAACGCCGCGCGCAGCAGGTAGGCGAGCACCCGCACGATCGCCATCGCGGAGAGCAGCGTGCTTGCGATGGCGAGCAGCGAGGTCGGGTTCCAGTTGGCCAGCAGGGCATGTCCGGGGACCAGCAGCAGCAGGCCGCACGCGGGGAACAGGATCCGCTCGAGCCCCACGACGCTCGACTTCCAGCGACCCTCGACTCGGTCGAGCTTGGGCTTCAGCCAGAGGGTCAGGGCCCATGCCAGTGCCAGCGCCAGCGCGATTGCGCCCACCTGCCACGCGATGGTCGCGCGCTGCAGGTCATGGCTGAGCGCGAGGAGCGCGCTCTGCAGGTCGTTGATCTCGGGGAGTTGGGCCATCGGTATCGAGGTGGGGGCTGAGTCGGCTGTCGTATCGCGGGCCGACGGCTGCGCGCAATGCTCAGCCGTGTGCGCCGCCCGGCGCCGGCTCGATCTCGACCAGGGCGCCGAGGAACTCCTTCGGGTGGATGAAGGCGATCGGCTCGCCGTGCACGTTGCGCTGGGTCGATGCATCGCCCAGCACCTGCACGCCGGCGGCCTTCAGCCCGGTCGCGGTCGCGCCGACGTCATCCGTGCCGAGCGA
>JBILGF010000380.1:0-3589 GCA_044351195.1 Burkholderiales bacterium | reverse complement strand
CGCGTGGTCGTCGATGCCTGGGATCACGCCTTCCTGGTCTGGCGACGCGATCGGCCGGTAGTCGAGTTCCTGGCGACGCTGCCCGGCCATCGCACGGTCGAGTTCGACCAGCCGCCGACCGCCGAGCATCTGGCCGAGGCTGCGTTCCGGCTGCTAGATGCGGCAATCGCGGGGCGCTACGGCGGGCGCATCACGCTGTCTCGGGTACGCCTGTACGAAACACCGAATGCCTGGGCGGATGCGGGGCCCGGGGCGGGATGAGCACGCTTGCCGGGCCGGGCATGGTGCCCGCTGCCTCCGCTGCCGAACGCCGGATCCACGCCGGGCTGTGGTGGGCCACCACGGCCGTTGCCTTGTGGTCGGCGATCGGCCCGAAGGATCGCTTCGTCTGGTGGCTGGAGGCACTGCCCGCACTGGTGGTGCTGGTGCTGCTGCCGCTGCTCTACCCCCGGTTCCGCATGACTACCCTGGCCTACGTGCTGATCGCCGCCCATGCGGTCGTGCTGCTGGTCGGGGCACACTACACCTACGCTGAGGTTCCGCTGTTCGACTGGGTGCGCGACACCTTCGGCCTCACGCGCAACAATTACGACCGGGTAGGCCACCTGATGCAGGGATTCACGCCCGCGATCGTGGCGCGCGAGGTACTGCTGCGCCGCTCGCCGCTGGCGGGCAGCCGCTGGCTTCCTTTCCTCGTGGTCTGCTTCTGCCTGGCGTTCTCTGCCTTCTACGAGATGATCGAGTGGTGGGTGGCGGTGGCCAGCGGCGACGACGCTGTCGCCTTCCTGGCGACCCAGGGCGATGTCTGGGACACCCAGTGGGACATGTTCTGCGCGCTCATCGGTGCCAGCGTGGCAATTGCGCTGCTGTCGGGCCTGCACGCACGACAGCTTTCGCGCATGGGAATGCTGGGTCGCTGAAAAGTCGACGCGCTGTCTCAAGGATGCGCAGGCGTTGCCGCTAATGACGCGTACCCGCTGTTGCCGTGGCCTGTAGCCGATGGTTGGCGGGTGCTCCAGCGCGCCGTTTCGGACGCGCTGTACCCGGTCGGAGGCGGACGCCCCGGAATCCACGAATCAGACAACAAGGCACTGCGATGAAGAACACCTTGCGGACCATGAAGCTATGGCAGAAATTTGCGGCGCTCGCGGCGATCGGCGTCGTGATGTGTGCTGTCCCCCTGGTGACGGTGATCGGCTACAAGAACGGTGAGATCGGCGTGGCCAGCTCCGAAGCCGAGGGCCTGGGACCGGTGCGCATCGCGGTCACGCTACAGCGCCAGCTGCAGGCGCACCGTGGTCTGTCCGGCATCGTGCTGAATGGCAATGCCGGGATGGATGCCGAAAGGCGTGCCCGGCTTGCCGATGTCAATGCCGGATTCGAGCGGCTGTCCGCATCGCTGGGTGCGCTCGGCTATGCGGCTGCTTCGGCGGAAGTCGATACCGTGCGGACCGGATGGAAGGATATCGCCGGGAAAGTCGACGCCAGCCGGATATCGGCCGAGGAGAGCTTCGCCGCCCACACGGCGTTGATCGAGCGCAACTTCGTGGTGCTCGATCTGATCGCAGACGCGTCCGGGCTGTCGCTCGACCCCGTATCCGAGAGCTATTACGTGATGACGGCCCTGATCGACCACCTGCCGAGGCTGGCGGAGTCGCTGGCAACGATGCGCGGGCGTGGTGCGGCGATGCTCTCGGGCCGCGAAATCGCGGCGACCGAGCGTAGCGCGCTTGCCTTCGAGGCGCGCAGCGCGCGTTACCTGCACGGCCGCGCAGCGATGCAGATCGGAAAGGCCACCGCCCTCAGCGCAGACGTCAAGCGGATCATCGGTGGCACCAGCGCCGCCAGTGCTGCCGAGGCAGAGAAATTCTACCGGCTCGCCGAGGCACAGTTGCTCCAGCCGGGCAGGGCGACCCTGAGCGCGGCGGACTATTTCCAGGCGGGCACGGCGGCGGTCGATGCCCAGTACAAGATGATCGACGAGACCGCGAACGCGCTTGAGACGCTGCTGGCCGATCGGATCAGCGCCACCCGGATGCAACTGTTCACCCTGCTCGGATTGCTCGGCGCCATCGGCGTGCTGGCCGTGGTGCTCGGTGTCGCGATCACCCGCTCGGTCACCCGCCCCCTCGGCGATGCGGTCGATGCGGCCAACGCGGTGGCGGCCGGCGATCTCGAGCACGCGATCGACGACAGCGGCAGCGACGAGGCGGCCCAGTTGCTGAAGTGCTTCAAGGCCATGCAGGTCCACCTGCTGGCGCAGCGAAACGAGGATGCCCGGCGGATGGCTGCTACCGAGGCAGCTTCAGAGGCAGCCACGCGCGTAGGCGAGGAGATCGGTCTGGCCGTGGACTGCGCTACCCGAGGCGACTTCACCCAGCGCATCCCGACTGAAGGCAAGGAGCATTTTCATGCCGAGCTGTGCGGCAAGTTCAACGAACTGATCGATACGGTCAGCCGTACGATCGCCGAGGTCCGGACCGCTGCCAACGAGTTGACGTCGGCCGTCGGTCAGGTCTCGGAGACATCGACTTCGCTGTCCATGGCCGCCTCGGAACAGGCTGCCAACGTCGACAAGACCAGCGCCTCGTTGCAGCAGATCAGCCAGTCGGTGAGGCAGAACGCCGACAGCGCGACCTTGACCGACGGCATTGCGACAGCGGCCGCACGCGAAGCCGAGGACGGCGGCAAGGCTGTCGCCCAGACGGTGGATGCGATGAAATCGATCGCGACCAAGATCTCCGTGATCTTCGACATCGCTTATCAGACCAACCTGCTGGCCTTGAACGCGGCAGTGGAAGCCGCGCGCGCTGGCGAGCATGGACGCGGCTTCGCAGTCGTGGCGGCCGAGGTACGCACGCTGGCCGAGCGCAGCCAGGTGGCTGCGCAGGAGATCGGCACGCTGGCGGGGTCCAGCGTCGATCTGGCCGAGCGTGCCGGCAAGCTGCTGTCGGCGATGGTGCCGTCGATCAAGAAGACCAGTGGCCTGGTGCAGGAAATCGCCGCGGCCTCCGGCGAACAGAGCCAGGGGGTGATGCTGATCTCCGACGCGATGAATCAGCTGAACTCGGGCACGCAGCAGACCGCAGCGGCGTCGGAGGAACTGTCCGCGACCGCCGAGGAACTGTCGTCACAGGCGAGGCAACTGCAGAGCCTGATGGACTACTTCAAGCTGGCGTCCGATGCAGCCGTCGGCAACCAGCGCCAGCCGGCCATGCGCAAGGAATCACGGCGCCTCGCGGCCTGAGCGTAATGCAGGCGCGGCGGTTGCTGCTGCCTGCATGCGCACGCGCGGTGCTACCCGGTGCACAATCCCGGCTGACCGTGATGCCCGGCATCGGGCATCGCAACGGGACGGACGTGTGGGGGAGGGCGGCATGAAGGTATGCGTATTCGGTACGGGAGCAGTCGGGGGCAGCATCGCCACGCGCTTGCTGGCGGCTGGCGCGGATGAGATCTCGCGGGTCGCGCGCGGGAGACAGCTCGACGCATTGCGCAGCCGGGGGCTTGTGCTGCGTTCGGGCGGAACCGAGGTGAAGGCGAGCGTGCCGGTGGCGACCGACGATCCAGCGACCCTCCCTCCCCAGGA
>JBILGF010000136.1:0-7415 GCA_044351195.1 Burkholderiales bacterium | reverse complement strand
AACGAACTGCCGCTCAATGGTGCCGGAAAGATCGATCGCGCCGCGGTGCGCACGCTGCTTGCCGAAGCGGCGAGCAGCATGGCCTTCGCCGGGTGAAAGCCCGGTCAGCCCCGCCCTGATGCGGGGCTGACCGGGATCACTGTTCCGGCGTGAGGCCTGCGCCCTTGATCAGCTTGCCCATCAGTGCGTAGTCTTCGCGCGCGCGCGCTGCCAGTTCCGCCGGAGGTACCGGCCAGGGCACGGCACCCAGGGACGAGAACCGCTGCTGTACCTCGGGCGACTCGATCGCCCTGACGATGATCTCGTTCAGGCGTTTCACCGTGGCCGGCGGGGTGCCGGCTGGCGCGAACATGCCCGACCAGAAATTCAGCGTCGCCTCGGAAAAGCCGGCTTCGCCGATGGTCGGGACATCGGGCAGCAGCGGAGTGCGCTTGGGCGACAGCATGACAACCGGGCGCACCGTGCCGTTCTTGATGTGCTGCAACGCCGAGGGCAGGGTGTCGATCACCATCGTGATGTTGCCTGCCAGCACGTCGGGGTAGGCCACGGCCGAACTCTTGAACGGGATATGGGTCAGCTCGGCACCACTCAGTGCGCGCAGCATCTCTCCGGTGAGGTGGCCGACGCTGCCCAGCCCGGACGAGCCGTAGCTGAGCTTGCCGGGGTTCGCCCGGGCCGCGGCGACGATATCCTTCACGGTCATCAGCGCAGACTTGGCGCCGATCGACAGGATGTTGGGCGACAGCGCGACACCGGCCAGCGGCGCAAACGCTTTCTGGCCGTCATAGGGTACCTTGCGCTGCATGTGCGGGGCGATGGCCTGCGTCGACAGGCTCGACAGCAGGATGGTGTAGCCATCGGGCGTGGCGTTGGCGACCACCGCCGCGCCCACCGTGCCTGCGGCTCCGCCCCGGTTCTCGACGATCACCGGGTGCGCGACGAGCTGCGACATGCCCTGCGCCAGCGTGCGCCCGAGGATGTCCGACACGCCGCCGGCCGCAAACGGCACCATGAAGCGGATCGGCCGCGCCGGGAAACTGTCCTGCGCGGCCGCCGGAGCGGGCGCCAGCACGACCATCGCGGCAGCGGCCGCGCCGAGGAGTCGCAGGCGAGGCACGGGGCCCGCTGGCAGTTGGCAAAGGGGGTGCTGGGGGGCGCGCGGGCGGATCATGGGCGATCTCCTCTGGGGTCGGCGTGCTGCAACATGCATATTTCGTACCAGCGCAGTGCCCGGCGTACAGGATGCAGTCCACGACGGTTGCCAACGGCGGGGGTGCGCGGTACTGTGTGATCACGTTCAGCCTGTCGTCGCCCGCATCATCTGCCTTCGTGCCCGGGCGGCGGCACACAGAAGAGCATAGACCAATGCCAGTCACCGGTTCCGAACTCGTCGCGCAGGCCCTAGAGAAGCATGGCGTCGACACCTTCTTTTTCCTCATGGGCGCGCCGATGCTCGGTGCCGAAAAGGCCTGCCTCGATCGCGGCATGCGCGGTATCGATGTCCGCCATGAGCAGGGCGCGGCGATGATGGCCCATGCGTATACGCGCGTGGCCAACCGTTCGGGCGTGTGCATGGCCTGCTCGGGCCCGGGCACGATCAACCTGGTCAGTGGACTCGCCACCGCGCTCGTCGACTGCGCACCGGTAGTCGCGCTCGGTGGCTCCAGCCCCTGGAGCGAATGGGGTACCGGCAGTTTCCAGGAGATCGACCAGGTGGCGCTGGCGCGGCCGATGGTCAAGTGGGCCGAGCGCTGCTACGAGACACGCCGCATTCCGGAACTGATCGATCTCGCATTCCGCACAGCGTGGGCGGGCAAGCCCGGGCCGGTCTATCTCGACTTCCCGACCGACGTCCTGCTCGGTTCGGTCGATGAAGCGGCGGTCGTGTGGCCCAGGGTGACGGGGCCGGTGCGCAGCCGGCCCCAGGCCGATGCAGCCGGCATCGAATCGGCCATCGGCATGCTGGCCATGGCCGAGAAGCCGGTGGTGCTGTCGGGCAGCGGCGTGCTGTGGTCCGATGCGGCACCCGAGCTTCGAGCCTGGATCGAGGCAAGCGGCATGCCGTTCTACACCACGCCCCAGGGGCGTGGCGTGGTGCCCGAAGACCACCCGCTGTGTTTTCCGAATGCACGCTCGACCGCGCTCAAGGAAGCCGACGCGATCCTCGTGGTCGGAACACGCGTCAACTACGTGTTCGGCCACCTGAAGCCGCCACGCTTTCGCGCCGATGCGAAGGTGATCCGCATCGACGTCGATCCGGCCGAGATCGCATCCACGCAGCGGCTCGATGTCGGGCTGGCCGGCGACGCGAAGGCGGTGCTGCTGCAGCTTGCGGCGGCCGCGCACGGCCGGGTCGACTCCGCACGCTATGCCGCATGGCGCGAGCGGCTGCAGGCAATCAACACCGAGAAGCAGGCCGTGCAAGAGCGCGAACTGTCCACCGACCAGGTGCCGATCCATCCGCTGCGCCTGTGCAAGGAGGTGCGCGACTTCATGCCGCGTGAGGCGATCCTCTGCGTCGATGGCCAGGAAATCCTGAACTACGGACGGCAGTCGATCCCGACCCATGTGGCGGGGCACCGGCTCAACTCGGGTCCGTTCGGGACGATGGGCGTGGGCATGCCTTTCGGGATCGGGGCGAAGATGGCCAAGCCGGACACGCCGGTGATCGTCCTGCACGGCGACGGTGCGTTCGGCCTGAACGGCTTCGAGCTCGATACCGCGATCCGGCACCGGATTCCGGTGCTGGTGGTGATCAGCCTGAACGGCGGATGGACCGGTGACGCCGAGCGCAAGAAACCGGGGCGCGACCTCGGTTACACACGCTACGACCAGATGGCGATCGCGCTCGGCGCGCATGGCGAGTATGTCGAGAAGCCGGAAGACATCCGCCCGGCACTCGAACGCGCGCAGCGCGCCGTCGATGCCGGCATTCCAGCCGTGGTCAACGTGGTCACCGACTATCGCGCGCGCGCGGCCACGGTGCGGTTCTCGCAGATGAACACCTGACCGGCGCGCCGACGCTGTCGCGCGCGATCCGGCGTCCTGGCGGCGCGATTGTTGCTTCGCAGATCACGGCTGTCCTGCGGCGCCGTCTCCGGCGGAGTCGCTTCCTGCGTGTCCCGTTTTCCGAGGAGTGCGCCATGTTCCGCAAGCTTGCTGTCGGTCTGATCGCTGCAACATGCACTTCGCCCGCGCTCGCGCAGTTCTGGCCGACCAAGCCGGTACGCATGGTGATCGGCTTCGCGCCCGGGGGCAGCGTCGACCTGGTCGGCCGGATCATCGCGCCGCGGCTGTCGGAACTGCTGTCCCAGCCGGTGGTCATCGAGACGCGCCCGGGGGCCGGCGGCAACATCGCGGGCGAGGTGGTCGCACGCGCGGCGCCCGACGGCTACTCGATCCTGATGTCCAGCGGTGGCGCGTTGGGCGGCAACCTGGCGATCTACACCCGGATGACCTACGACCCGCTGAAAGACCTCGCCCCGGTGGCGATGCTGGTCTACCAGGGCAACGTGCTGATCGTGAATCCTTCGGTGCCGGCGAAGACGGTGAAGGAGTTCATCGCCCTGGCCCGCACTCGCCCCGGCGTGCTCAACTACGGATCCGGTGGCAACGGGTCCTCGCAGCACATGTCGGGCGAACTGTTCGGCAGCCTCGCCGGCGTGAAGATGGTGCACGTGCCCTACAAGGGTGGCGCACCAGCGATGGTCGACCTGCTCGGCGGGCAGGTCGACCTGATGTTCCAGACCATACCCGAGGCGATCCAGCATGTGCGGGCAGGCAAGGTCCGTGCGCTCGGGGTCACCGGCAAACGCACATCGGCAGCGCTGCCCGGCGTGCCGACGATCGCCGACGCAGCGCTGGCGGGCTTCGAGTTCGAAGGCTGGATGGGTATTGCCGTGCCGCCAGGGACGCCCACCTCGATCGTCGGTCGCCTGAATGCCGAGGCGAACCGCATCCTCGCCGACAAGGACGCGCGCGCGCGCCTGTCCGATGCCGGCCTGGATATCGCCGGCGGGACGTCCGCGCAGATGGCGGCGATGATGAAGGACCAGGCCGTGCGCATGGTGCGACTGGCGAAGGAGGCCGGCATCAGGCCGGTGGACTGAACGATCGTTGGCGGGCTGATGGCGCAAGGCAGTGTCTGGGATTACATCATCGTCGGTGCGGGCTCCGCGGGGTGCGTGCTGGCCAACCGGCTGTCCGAGGACGCGCAGACCCGCGTGCTGCTGCTCGAGGCGGGCGGTGCCGACCGCCACCCGCTGATCCACATTCCGCTCGGGGTCGGCAAGCTGCACGAGCACGAGCTGTTCGACTGGGGTCTGCACACCGATCCCGAGCCCGCGCTTGGCGGGCGCTCGCTCGAGGCGATGCGCGGCAAGGTGCTCGGCGGTTCGTCCTCGGTGAACATCATGGCCTGCACCCGAGGCGATCCCGCCGATTACGACCGCTGGGCGGGGCAGGGTGCCACCGGCTGGGCTTACGCCGACGTGCTGCCGTATTTCCGCCGCAGCGAACGCTGGGAAGACGGCGCCAGCGTACATCGGGGCGGCGACGGGCCCACCGGCGTGCAGTGGTCGCGATTCGTCGATCCGCTGAACGATGCCTGGCTGCAGGCGGGCCGTGCTGCCGGGTATCCGGTCAATCCCGACTTCAACGGCGAGCGGCATGAGGGCTTCGGCCGCGGACAGTGCTTCATCGATCGGGGACGGCGTTCATCTGCGGCCGTGTCCTACCTGCGGCCGGCACGCGTACGTCCCAACCTCCAGGTCGTCACCGGAGCCTGCGTCTCGCGCATCGAGATCGAACGGGACACGGCGACCGGCGTGCGCTATCGCAGCGGCGGACGCGAGGTGCATGCGCATGCCGCGCGCGAGGTGATCCTGTCCGCGGGCACGTTCAACTCGCCGCAGGTGCTGATGCTCTCCGGCATCGGGCCGGCCGAGCCGCTCGAGCGGCTCGGCATCCCGGTGGTCGCCGACCTGCCGGTCGGGCGCAACCTCCAGGACCATGTCGCGGTCGCGCTGACCTTCTCGCGCCGCAGCCCCGGTCCGTTCCATGCCGAGCTGCGTGCCGACCGGATGCTGGCCAGCCTGCTGCGCGCCTGGCTGTCCGGTACCGGGCCTGCGACCATGCTCCCGAGCGCGCTCTATGCATTCGTCAAGTCCGACCCGCAGCTCGACGTGCCGGACATCGAGTTCATGTTCCGCTGCGCGCCGCAGAAGCCGCGCCTGTGGTTCCCCCTGCTGCGTGCGGCCGGGGAGGACGGCTACGGCATTCGCCCGGCGCTGCTGCATCCGAAGAGCCGTGGCGAGGTCACCTTGCGCTCGGCCGATCCCGGCGACCGCGTACGCATACTGTTCAACCTGCTGTCCGACCCCGCCGACATGGCGACGCTGCTCGAAGGATTCGGGCGCGCGCGCGACCTGGCGCTGTCCGGCCCGCTCGCGCCGTTCAGGGGCCGACAGCTCACGCCGGGCCCCGAGGTGCGCAGCCGCGCCGAGATCGAGGCGTGGATCCGGCGCACCGCGGTCACCGTGCATCATCCGGCCGGCACATGCAGAATCGGGGGCGGGCCGGATGCGGTCGTCGATGCACGACTGCGGGTGCACGGCATCGCGCGCCTGCGGGTGGCAGACGCGTCCGTGATGCCCGACCTCGTGTCCGCCCACATCAATGCCTGCGTGCTGATGATTGCCGAGCGCGCAGCCGACCTGATCCGCGGGCAGACCCTGCCCGTGGCGACACCGATCCGAAACGGAGACCAAGCATGAAGAAGCGTCTGATCATCGGCAGCATCCTTGCAGGGCTGCTGGCCAGCAGCGCAGTGTCCGCGCAGGCCTGGCCGAACCGTCCGATCCGACTGATCGTGCCGTTCGCGGCCGGCGGCCCGTCCGACGTGGTCGGGCGCGAGATCGCTGCGCGGCTGCAGGAGAACCTCGGCCAGCCGATCATCGTCGACATCCGGGCCGGGGCGAACAGCACCATCGGCGCGACCATGGCCGCCAAGGCCAACCCGGACGGCAACACGCTGCTGATCGGCTCGGTCGGCACCTTTGCGATCAACATGGTCAACTACAAGGATCCCGGCTACGACTCGCTGCGCGATTTCGACCTGCTCAGCCTCTCGGCCAGCACGCCCAACGTGCTGGTGGCGAGTACCAAGGTGCCGGCCACCAACGTCAAGGAAGTGCTCGGGCTGCTGCGGGCCAACCCGGGCAAGCACACGTATGGCGTGGCCGGCATGGGTTCTTCCGGGCACATGACCGCTGAGCTCATGATGCTGCGCACGAAGACCACTGCGATCATCGTTCCGTTCAAGGGGGCCGGCGCGACGATGGCCGCGATGATCGGCGGCGAGGTAGACCTCACGTTCACCAGCCTCGGCAGCGCCGCCAATCACATCCGCAGCGGCAGGCTGCGCCCGATGGCGGTCACCAGCGGCAAGCGCATCGCGCAGTTCCCGGACGTGCCGACGCTGACCGAGCTCGGCTACAAGGACATGGAGATCCTCTCCTGGCAGGGCTTCGTCGCGCCGCGCGGGTTGCCGCCGGAGATCTTCAGGCGTCTCGAGTCGGCGCTGATCGCGGTGGTGACCACCGGCCAGGGCCGCACCAACCTCGAGAACCTGGGCTGGGAGATCGACGGCACGAACGGCGCCACGTTCCGGGACAAGCTGGCGCGCGAGATCAAGCTGTGGCGCGAAGTGGTGACCACGGCCAACATCAAGATCAACTGAACGGCATCACCGGAGGAAGGCATGGCACTGGATACCGAAGCCGCGAAACGCGTGCTGGCACACATCGACCGCGACGAGCTGGCGCAACTCGGTTGCGATCTGACCGACATCCCCAGCCCCACCGGGCAGGAGAAACAGGTCGCCGAGTTCATCGTCGACTGGTTCCGCAGGCAGGGCCTGAAGGCAATCACCCAGGAAGTGGAGGCCGGGCGGCCCAACGCCGTAGGCATCCTGAAGGGGTCTGGCGAGGGACTCAGCCTGGGCTTCAACGGACATACCGATACCAGCTTCACCGGCACCGACGAAGACCTTCGCATGGTGCGTTCGGTCGAGCCGCAGTCGGAGCTGCGCGGATCGATCGTCGACGGACGCGTGGTGCGTGGCCTGGGCATCTCCAACATGAAGGGTGGCGTCGCGTCGTTCATGATGGCGGCCAAGGCGCTCAAGGCCAGCGGCGTCGCGCTCAAGGGCGATGTCGTGTTCGCGGCGGTGGTCGGAGAGATCTCGCGCACGCCGGTCGGGCCGTGGCAGTCGAAGGAGTACCGTGGCGAGGGCGCAGGCACGCGGCACCTGCTCACGCACGGCATGCATACCGACTATGCGGTGTGCGCCGACTGTTCCGACCTGAATATCGTCTGGACCCAGACCGGCGTCGTGCAGCTGAAGATCGCCACCT
>JBILGF010000317.1:0-4259 GCA_044351195.1 Burkholderiales bacterium | reverse complement strand
TGGGGTTCCGACCGCGCGAAGATGCCGATGTCCGAGCTCAACGCCATCGTGAAGATGACCCGCGTGATCGCCGCGGTCGAGCAGTGGGCGGACGGATTCGAGCGCGACAACGTCTACCACTCGCCGACCGGGCCGCTGTTCCCGAAGGTGAACATCGGCGCGATCGAAGGCGGCGCGCCGTACCGGCCGAACTACTTTCCCGGCGTGTGCACGATCTATGTCGATATCCGGATGCCGCCGCAGGTGCGACCGGTCGAGATCAAGGCGCAACTCGAGCGCGTGCTCGACGGGCTGGGCATCGAGTATGAGCTGGACCTGTACAAGTCGCTGCTCGGTCACGAGGGCAAGGGCGTCGAGCCGCTGGTCACCGCCGCCGAGGGTATCTACCAGCACCTGTTCGGCGAGGCGATCCGCCATGAAGCGCCAGACCGGGCCAGCATCTGGACCGACACCAACGTGTACAACGAACTGGGCATCCCGGCGATCAAGATCGGCCCTCGCGGCCGGCGCATCGGCCCGCGCGCCGAAGAGATCGAGATCGACGTGATGGTCAAGGCAGCGCAGATCTACGCGCTGATGGCGCTCGACATCTGTTCCCGGCCGCGGCCGGCGAAGGGATGACCGTCCCGGGCGGCGGGGTGCCGGGTGCGCCCGGCCGCAACCGGGTCGATCCGAAGAAGCTGCTGCTCGGCAAGTGGACCGCGGTGGTACCGCGCGACCGGGAAAAGCACTTCCTGGTGGTGAAGGTGCTGGACCCGGACGTGGCTGGTGCGGCACCGACGGAGGTCCATCTCGAGGCCGTCCTCTCGCGCCGGATACTGACCGTACCGTGGCGCGAGCTGCAGGACGCGGCGGTGTGGAAGCAGGGCTGGGTGCAGGTGTCCTAGGCGAGGATCATCCGCGCGTCGGCGATGACCAGCCCGTCTGCGGTCGCGATCACCGGGTTCAGGTCGATCTCGGCAATCGCATCGCCGCCGGCTGCGGCAATGCCAGCCACCTGCACCAGCAGCGCCGCGAGCGCGTCGCGGTCGACCGCGGGCATGCCACGTACGCCATCGAGCATCTTCTGCGCGCGGATGTCGCCGATCATCTCGAGCGCGTCCTCCCGGCTGACCGGCAGCGCGCGGAACACGACGTCGCGTACCGCTTCGACGAAGATGCCGCCGACGCCGAACAGCAGGACCGGACCGAACTGCGCGTCCTGTGACACGCCGATGATCAGTTCGACACCGCGCGCAGCCATCGGTGCGGCCAGCACGCCTTCGATGCGCGCGCCCGGGACATGCCGCTGGACGTCGGCAAGTATCTCTTCCGCAGCGCTGCGCACCGCGGCCGCGCCCCGTACGCCCAGGCGTACGCCGCCAGCCTCCGACTTGTGCAGGATGTCGGGCGACACGATCTTCAGCGCCAGGGGCTGCTCGCCCAGTGCCGCGATCGCGGCTGCCGCATCCCCGGCGCCGCGCAGCAGGAATGCCGGTGCGAGGTTCGCACCGCAGGCGGCCAGCAGGTCGCGCGCTTCGGTCTCGAGCAGCGCAGTCCGGCCGGCGGCGCGCGCGCCGGCGATGACGCCAGCTGCGGCTGGCGGCAGGGGCGCGGCAGCCGCCGCGGGTGGCGACGCCATCCGGCGGCGGGCCTCGGAATAGTCGGCCGCCGAGGCGAGGCACTGGGCCGCGATCTCGATGTGCCGGTGGAACGGCACGCCAGCCTTGCGCAGCACGTCGAGCGCCGGCGTCCGGTAGTGCGCGTAGTGCGACTGCACCACCACCGGCTTGCCGTGCCTGCGCATCAGGTCTGCAAGGTCACGCGCGACCTTGAATTCCATCTCGGCCACGCCTTCGCCATAGCGCCGCGCATAGCCGCCGAAGAAACCGGTGAGCATCAGGGCATCGACATTCGGATCGGCCAGGATGGCCTCGCCGCACAGCCCGTAGTACTCGGCGCGCGGATCGGTGCCGCCCCCGGCATCCACCGGGTTCGAGATCGCGGACGCGTTGGGCACGATCTCGTGGATGCGTGCCTGGGTCGCCTCCGACAGCGGGGCGATCACCAGCCCACGCTCGGACAGCGCCTCGGCGGCGACCGTTATCACGCCGCCGCCTTCCGACAGCACGGCCACGCGGCGCGAGCGCATCGGCGGCAGCAGGTACAGCGCCTCGGCCACCGGATACAGGCAATCGGAACGCTCCAGCAGCGTGATGCCCGCCTGCTTCAGGACGCCGGAGGCCACGGTGTAGTCGCCGGCGAGCGAGCCGCTGTGCGAGCGCGCGGCGCGCACGCCTTCGGCGGTGCGGCCGGCCTTGAACATGACGATCGGCTTCCTGGGCGTGACCCCGCGCGCGGCGGCGATGAACGCACGCCCGTCCTTGAAGCCTTCGATGTAGGAGATGACTGCGCCGGTGTCGGGATCGTCGCCCATTGCGGACAGGTATTCATGGAACTGGATATCCGACTGGTTGCCTACCGAGAGCAGGGTGTTGAAGCCGAAATACTGGTGGAACTGCGCCTCGGCCAGGATCGACAGCATCACGTTCGCCGAGTTGGCGAGCATCGCCGCCGGCCCACGCGGGATGTCGAACCAGGCGATCGCGTTGCAGGCCTGGCGCGCGGTGAAGATGCCGTTGGTGTTCGGCCCGATCAGCCGTACGCCGTAGCGGCGCGCGATCGCCACCGTCTGTTCTTCGAGCAGGCGGCCGGCCTCGCTCGCCTCGCTGAAGCCGCCGGCGAGCAGGAGCGCGCCCTTGACGCCCTTGCGGCCGCAGGCCTCGATCACCTCCGGGGCGGCCCTGGCCGGCGTGCACACCAGTGCGAGGTCGACTTCGCCAGGCACCGCCTCGATCGAGGCGTAGCACTTCAGGCCGAGGATCTCGCCCGACTTCGGGTTGATCGGAAGGATCTCTCCCTTGTAGTGGTCGGTGATCAGCGTGCGGATCGCCCGGTAGCCGCGCTTCTCCGGGTCGCTCGAAGCGCCGATCACGGCCAGGCGCCTCGGGTTGAGGATGCGATCGAGGGGATTGGCAGGGGTGGACGGAGAGATCGACATGTCGGCGGCTGGACCCGGTGCGGATGAGATGTCCGGAGTCTAGACCGCGCGTGCGGCACCGACAACGCGTCCGGGCCTGCGGGCCGGCGCCCGTGCGGCGCGGAAATGGGCATGATGGGCGCATGGACATCCTCTACCTGCTGGTCCCCCTGTCGGTCGTGCTCGCGATCGCGATCGGCGCGGCGCTCTGGTGGGCGGTACGCAACGATCAGTTCGAGGACATGGAAGGCCCCGGGCACCGACTTCTGCTCGATGACGACGACCGGGTGCTGCCGCAGCAGCAGCCCGGACAGAACCCGCCGGCGCAGGCCGATGCCGCGCCGCCGGTTCCCGTCCGCCACGGGGGGCTCGACCACCCGGGTTGATCCATATCAACAAACGATCCTCGCTGCATCGCGATCATTGATCGTCGCCGATCGAAGGCGGCACAACCCGTATCCGGACGGAGTGCATGATCATGCAGGCGGCATCAGCGGGCAATCAGGAACAGACCTACAACTACCGGGTGGTGCGCCAGTTCTCGATCATGACCGTGGTCTGGGGCGTGGTGGGCATGCTGGTGGGCGTGATCATCGCGGCACAACTGGCCTGGCCCGAACTGCTGCCCTCGGTGCCCTGGCTGTCATACGGGCGCCTGCGACCGCTGCACACGAATGCGGTGATCTTCGCCTTCGGTGGCTGTGCACTGTTCGCCACCTCCTACTACGTCGTACAGCGTACCTGCCACGTGCGGCTGATATCGGACAGGCTTGCCGCCTTCACGTTCTGGGGCTGGCAGGCGGTGATCGTTCTGGCCGCGGTGACCCTGCCGCTGGGCATGACCCAGGGCAAGGAGTACGCCGAGCTCGAGTGGCCGATCGACCTGCTGATTGCCGTGGTCTGGGTCAGCTACGCGATCGTGTTCTTCGGCACGATCATGAAGCGCCGCATCCCGCACATCTACGTCGCCAACTGGTTCTTCGGCGCGTTCATCCTGACGGTCGCGATCCTGCACATCGTGAACAGCGCGGCTATCCCGGCATCGGCCACCAAGTCGTACTCGGCCTACGCGGGGGTGCAGGACGCGATGATCCAGTGGTGGTACGGCCACAATGCGGTGGGCTTCTTCCTGACCGCCGGCTTCCTGGGCATGATGTACTACTTCATCCCCAAGCAGGCCGAGCGCCCGGTGTATTCGTACCGGCTGTCGGTCGTGCACTTCTGGGCGCTGATCTTCACC
>JBILGF010000378.1:0-3611 GCA_044351195.1 Burkholderiales bacterium | reverse complement strand
GTGATCATGGCCACCGCCGATGGCACCGTGAAGAAGACGCCGCTGTCCGAGTTCTCGCGGCCGCGCGCCTCGGGCATCATCGCCATCGACCTCGACCCGGAAGACTACCTGGTGGGCGTGGCGCTCACCTCGGGCACCCAGGACGTGATGCTGTTCTCGCAAGGGGCGAAGGCGGTACGCTTCGACGAGCGAGACGTGCGTCCGATGGGCCGCACCGCACGCGGGGTGCGCGGCATGCGCCTGCCGGAAGGCCAGCGCGTGATCTCGCTGCTGGTGGCCGACGAGGCCAATGGTCAGTCGGTGCTGATCGCCACCGAGAACGGATTCGGCAAGCGTACGCCGGTGCTCGAGTACACCCGCCACGGGCGCGGCACGCAGGGCATGATCTCGATCCAGCCGAGCGAGCGCAACGGCAAGGTGGTTGCGGCCCGGCTGGTGGCGCCGACCGACCAGATCATCCTCATCACCACCGGCGGGGTGCTGATCCGCACCCGGGTGTCCGAGGTGCGCGAGATGGGCCGATCGACCCAGGGCGTGACGCTGATCGCACTTGACGCGGGCGAGAAGCTCGCCGGGCTAGAGACCGTCGTCGATTCCGACGACGATGCCGGCAGCGGCGGCAACGGCGGCGTGCCGGCGGCATGAGCCGGGTGCTCAACTTCAGCGCCGGCCCGGGCGTGATGCCCGAGCCGGTACTCGAGCGTGCCGCGGCCGAGATGCTCGACTGGCGTGGACGCGGCCTGTCGGTGATGGAGATGAGCCACCGCAGCGACGAGTTCATCGAGATCGCTGCGCATGCCGAGGCCGGACTGCGCGCGCTGATGGACATTCCCGGCGATTACCGGGTGCTGGTCCTGCAGGGCGGGGCGACGCTGCAGTTCGCGATGGTACCGATCAACCTGCGCCGCGACGGGGCGGTTGCCGACTACCTCGATACCGGCCAGTGGTCGAAGAAGGCGATCGAGGAGGCGCGCAAGTCGGGCCCGGTCAACGTGGTGGCCAGCGCGGCCGACTCGAGATACACCTGCATCCCGGCGCGCGACACCTGGGCCTGCGATCCGGCGGCAAGCTATCTTCACTACACGTCGAACGAGACCATCGGTGGCGTGCAGTTCCACCATGTGCCGGATGCCGGCGGCGTACCGCTGGTGTGCGACATGTCCTCGGACATCCTGTCGCGCCCGGTCGAGGTGTCGCGCTTCGGCATCATCTATGCCGGCGCCCAGAAGAACATCGGGCCGGCCGGCCTCACCGTGGTGATCGTGCGCGACGACCTGCTCGGACGTGCCCCGAAGTCGACGCCGGCGATGCTCGACTACGCGGTACAGGCCTCGAGCGAGTCGATGTACAACACGCCACCCACCTGGGCGATCTACATCGCCGGGCTGGTGTTCGACTGGCTGCGCGGCCTGGGCGGCCTCGATGCGGTGGCTCGGCGCAATGCGGACAAGGCGAAGATGCTGTACGACCTGTTCGACACGACCGAGTTCTACCGCTGCCCGGTGGCACTGGCCGATCGGTCCCTGATGAACGTGCCGTTCACGCTGCGCGAGGCCCGGCTCGACGATCTGTTCCTCGAAGCGGCGCAGGCGGCCGGCCTGCAACAGCTCAAGGGCCACCGTTCGGTCGGCGGGATGCGGGCGTCGCTCTACAACGCGATGCCCGTCACGGGCGTCGAGACGCTCGTGGCGTTCATGCGCGGGTTCGAACGGCGGCACGGCTGAGGCCGTGGTCTGGCGTTGCGGTACGATCCGACATCCAGAACAGCATCGAGGTTGCGATGAGCGCGTCCCGCAGTGAACGCCCTGCACCGCCCGGAGTCGCCGCGGCATCGGCAGTGCCCGAGGCGCTGACCGCGCTGCGCGGCCGAGTGGATGCGATCGACACGCAACTGCTCGGGCTGCTGAACGAGCGCGCGCGTATCGCCGGCGAGATCGGACACCTGAAGGGCACCGGGCCGGTCTATCGGCCCGACCGCGAAGCGCAGGTGCTCGACCGGTTGTCCGCGGCCAACGCCGGCCCGCTGCCCTCGGCGTCGCTGCGCCGCATCTTCATCGAGATCATGGGCGCATGCCGGGCAATCGAGGCACCGCTCGCCGTTGCCTACCTCGGTCCGGCGGGCACCTACAGCGAAGAGGCGGTGATCCGCCAGTTCGGTTCACTGGTCGAGCGCCGTGCCTGCGCGACCTTCGACGAGGTGTTCCGCGAGGTCGAGGCAGGCGCGGCCCATTACGGCGTGGTGCCGGTCGAAAATTCCACCGAGGGTGCGGTCGGACGCACGCTCGACCTGCTGCTGGCGACGCCGCTGTCGGTGACGGGCGAACTGCTGCTGCCCATCCATCACTGCCTGATGACCGGCCCCGGCACGAGCGATGCCGATCCGGTGCGCACCGTCTATTCGCACAGTCAGAGCCTCGGTCAGTGCGCGCGCTGGCTGGCGCATCACCTCCCGGACGCACGACAGGTGCCCGTGGTCAGCAATGCGGAAGCCGCGCGGCAGGCGGCGGCAGAGCCCGGGTGTGCCGCGATCGCCGGGCGCGCCGCTGCGCAACGCTACGGGCTGACGGTACGCCACGAAAACATCGAGGATGAGCCGCAGAACACGACCCGCTTCCTGGTCATTGGCCACGAACAGGTCGCCGCCTCGGGCCGCGACAAGGTGTCGCTGGTGCTTGCCGCGAAGAATCAGCCTGGCGCGGTGCATGCGCTGCTGGAACCGCTGGCGACCAACGGCGTGAGCATGACCCGGTTCGAATCGCGCCCCGCGCGCACCGGCCGCTGGGAGTACATGTTCTTCGTCGACCTCGAGGGTCATCCGTCGCAGCCCCATGTGGCGCGCGCGCTGTCGGAGATCGAGGCGCGGGCCACCTTCGTCAAGCGGCTGGGTGCCTATCCGGCCGCGCGCACCTGACACGGCCTGCGCACAGTGCGCGCCCGGACAGTCAAGGCGCGTCGCTCCGGCCATTCCGAAACCGCAACAGGCAACGAACCGATGAATGTCGAACACCGCGCCCCCGCCCATGTGAAGGCGATCGCTCCCTACCAGCCCGGCAAGCCGATCTCCGACCTCGCGCGCGAACTCGGGCTGGACGAGGCGGGCATCGTCAAGCTTGCGTCCAACGAAAATCCGCTCGGCGTGAACGAGCAGGCCCTGGCCGCGATGACGCGCGCGCTCGCCGACGTCACCCGTTACCCCGACGGCAACGGTTTCGAAGTCAAGGCCGCGATCAGCCGCCGGTTCGGCGTCGATCCTGCGCAGGTGGTTCTGGGCAACGGCTCCAACGACGTGCTCGAACTCGCGGCGCGCGCCTTCCTGCTGCCCGGCACCTCGGCGGTCTACGCCCAGCATGCCTTTGCCGTCTATCCGCTGGTCACGCAGGCCACCGGAGCGCGCGGCATCGAGGTGCCGGCACGCGACTTCGGGCACGACCTCGATGCCATGCGTGCTGCGATCGAAGCCGATACCCGGATCGTTTTCATCGCCAACCCCAACAACCCGACCGGCACGTTCGTCGACGGCGCAAGCCTCGCCCGCTTCCTCGACGAGGTGCCGCAGGACGTGCTGGTCGTGCTCGACGAAGCCTATACCGACTACCTGCCCAGGGCGCTGC
>JBILGF010000379.1:0-3611 GCA_044351195.1 Burkholderiales bacterium | reverse complement strand
GGTGGTGCGGTTCAGTTAAGGAGGTGCACCTTGAGTTTGACTCTGCAGGACAAACAGGCAGTTGTCGCCGAACTGAGTGAGGAACTCGGCAAGGCGCAGTCGGTCGTGATCGCGGAATACCGCGGCATGGGCGTCGGCGCAATGACCGAGCTCCGCCGCAAGGCTCGCGCAGAAGGCGTCTACCTGAAGGTGCTCAAGAACACCCTCGCCCGCCGTGCGGTCGACGGGACCCCGTTCAAGGCGCTTGCCGACCATCTGGTCGGCCCGCTCGCCTACGGGATCTCGTCCGATCCGGTCAAGGCAGCGAAGGTGATCGACGAGTTCGCCAAGGGAAACGACAAGCTGGTGATTCGCGGCGGTGCTTTGCCCGACCAGTTGCTGTCGGCGAAAGAGATCCAGGGACTGGCGCGGCTTCCGTCGCGCGACGAACTGCTCTCCACGCTGATGGGAACGATGCAGGCGCCGGTGGCCAGGTTCGTCCAGACGCTCAACGAAGTTCCTGCGCGGTTCGTGCGTACGGCTGCTGCCGTGCGCGACCAGAAGCAGGGTGCGGAAGCACCCGCCGAAGCGGTGGCCTGAGGCAGTGACACCCCTCAGGCGGTACGGGGCGGGTGCATTCCCGCCGCGCCGCCCGGTGACAACATTCCATCCAATCGACATCAGCAATATCGGGAGCATTTGAAATGGCAGTCGCAAAAGCAGAAATCCTGGACGCAATCGCCGGCCTGACCGTGCTGGAGCTGTCCGAACTGATCAAGGAAATGGAAGAGAAGTTCGGCGTGTCGGCCGCAGCCGCATCGGTGGCCGTGGCCGCCCCGGCAGCCGGTGCCGCCGCCCCGGCCGAAGAGAAGACCGAGTTCACGGTCATCCTGAAGTCGGCTGGCGAGAAGAAGGTCGAAGTGATCAAGGCCGTGCGAGCGATCACCGCGCTGGGCCTGAAGGAAGCGAAAGACCTGGTCGACGGCGCGCCGAAGCCGGTCAAGGAAGGCATCTCGAAGGCCGACGCAGACGCAATCATGAAGCAGCTGACCGATGCGGGCGCAGCGGTCGAGCTGAAGTGACGCGACGCGAAACCGTCGAGTTGGTGCCGGGGTCCATCTCCGGCTGGCGTGTTGGCCCCGTTGACGGTGGCCGGCACGCCACACAGGCATCACGCATGTGTTGAAGGCCGTGGGCCGGCGGGCAACCGTCGGCCCGCAGTCGCTTTGCAGAAGCCGCAGCCGTACCCGTATCCGTGGCAGCGCCCGTTGTCCCCGGCAGCCGCCGCAGCAGTACCCGTAGCAGCGCACCACCCCAGTCTATCCGTCGCCTGCAGGAGTCAACGATGAGCTATTCATTCACCGAGAAGAAACGCATCCGCAAGAGCTTCGCCAAGCGTGCCAGCGTGTTGCCGGTTCCGTTCCTGCTCGCCACCCAGCTCGAATCCTATCGTCACTTCCTGCAAGCCGACCTGCAGGCCGACGCCCGCACCGGCGAGGCCGGACTGCAGGCTGCATTCCAGTCGATCTTCCCGATCAGCAGCCATTCGGGAAATGCCCGCCTGGATTACGTCAGCTATTCGCTGAGCACGCCGCCGTTCGACGTCAAGGAATGCCAGCAGCGCGGCCTGACGTTCGCGGCACCGCTGCGCGCGAAAGTGCGCCTGACCATCATGGACAAGGAAGCGCCCAAGGTCAAAGGCAAGGATGGCCATGAAGGCTTCCCGGTCAAGGAAGTAAAGGAGCAGGAGGTGTACATGGGCGAGATCCCGCTCATGACCGACACCGGCTCGTTCGTGATCAACGGCACCGAACGCGTGATCGTGTCGCAGCTTCACCGCTCGCCCGGGGTGTTCTTCGAGCACGACCGGGGCAAGACCCACTCCTCGGGCAAGCTGCTGTTCTCGGCCCGCGTGATCCCCTATCGGGGCTCCTGGCTCGACTTCGAGTTCGACCCGAAAGACTACCTCTATATCCGCATCGACCGCCGGCGCAAGATGCCGGTGACCATCCTGCTGAAGGCGCTCGGGTACAACCCCGAGCAGATCCTCGCGGACTTCTTCAAGAACGATACCTTCCACTTCGCAGCCGGTGAAATCACGGTCGACCTCGTGCCCGAGCGGCTCCGCGGCGACACCGCCGGCTTCGACTTCGTCACCAAGGCCGGCAAGGTCATCGTGCAGCGTGACAAGCGCATCACCGCCAAGCACGTGCGCGAGATCGAGCAGGCCGGCCTGAAGACCATCACCGTCCCCGGCGAGTACCTGCTCGGCCGTGCCCTGGCGCACAACGTGATCGATACCGAGACCGGCGAGATCCTGGCACGCGCCAACGACGAGATCACCGAAGACCTGATCGACCTGTTCCGCGGCGGCAAGGCGGAGCAGATCCAGACCATCTACACCAACGACCTCGACGAAGGTCCGTACATCTCGCAGACGCTGCGCATCGACGAGACGCCCGACCAGATCGCAGCCCAGGTTGCCATCTACCGCATGATGCGCCCCGGCGAGCCCCCGACCGAAGACGCGGTGCGCAGCCTCTTCCACGGCCTGTTCTTTGCCGAGGAGCGCTACGACCTGTCCGCAGTCGGCCGGATGAAGTTCAACCGGCGCATCGGCCGCAACGAGGTCAAGGGCGCGCCGACGCTGGCGGCCGAGGACATCGTCGCCGTCATCAAGATCCTGGTCGAGCTGCGCAACGGCCGGGGCGAGATCGACGACATCGACCACCTGGGCAACCGGCGCGTGCGTTCGGTCGGCGAACTGGCCGAAAACCAGTTCCGTGCCGGCCTGGTGCGGGTCGAGCGCGCGGTGAAGGAGCGCCTGTCGCAGGCGGAGTCCGAGAACCTGATGCCGCACGACCTGATCAATGCGAAGCCGGTGTCGGCCGCGATCCGCGAGTTCTTCGGGTCGAGCCAGCTGTCGCAGTTCATGGACCAGACCAACCCGCTGTCCGAGATCACCCACAAGCGACGGGTATCGGCGCTCGGGCCGGGCGGCCTGACGCGCGAGCGTGCAGGTTTCGAGGTGCGCGACGTGCATCCGACCCACTATGGCCGCGTCTGCCCGATCGAGACGCCCGAGGGCCCGAACATCGGCCTGATCAACTCGCTCGCGCTGTATGCACGCACCAACGAGTACGGCTTCCTCGAGACCCCGTATCGCAAGGTCGACGCCAGCCGGGTGACCGACCAGATCGTGTTCCTGTCGGCGATCGAGGAGAGCAAGTACACGATCGCCCAGGCCAACGCGGAGCTGGACAAGGACGGAAAGTTCGTCGACCAGATCATCTCGTGCCGGCAGCACAACGAATTCACGATGGCCGCGCCGGACAAGATCGAGTACATGGACGTCGCGCCGGCGCAGATCGTGTCGGTCGCTGCTTCGCTGATCCCGTTCCTCGAGCATGACGACGCGAACCGGGCGCTGATGGGCTCGAACATGCAGCGCCAGGCCGTGCCCTGCCTGCGTCCCGAGAAACCTCTGGTCGGCACCGGCATCGAGCGCACCGTCGCCGTCGACTCCGGCACCGCGGTGCAGGCGCTGCGCGGCGGCGTGGTCGACTACATCGACGCCAGCCGCATCGTGGTGCGCGTGAACGACAACGAGACCGGCGCTGGCGAAGTCGGCG
>JBILGF010000377.1:0-3614 GCA_044351195.1 Burkholderiales bacterium | reverse complement strand
GACGACACGGTAGTGGTCAATGTGCAGGGCGACGAGCCGCTGATCGATCCGGCGCTGATCGCCGCGGTCGCCCGCCGCCTGCACGACACCCCCGGAGCCTCGATCGCCACCGCCTGCCATGCCCTGCATTCGCGGCGCGAGATGTTCGATCCCAACGTGGTCAAGGTGGTGCTCGACAAGCGCGGCTTTGCCCTCTACTTCAGCCGCGCCCCGATCCCCTATGCGCGCGACGCGTTTGCGGCGGCCGCACCCGTGATCGAACCGGCAGCCGATGCGCGGGACCCGGCAGCGCCGACACCACCCGGCCTGCCGGTGTACCGCCATGTCGGGCTCTATGCCTACCGCGTGGCCGCGCTGCACAGGTTGTCCGCGCTGCCGCCGGCCTCGATCGAGCAGTTCGAGTCGCTCGAGCAGTTGCGGGCGCTGTGGCACGGCGAACCGATCGTGGTCGAAACGACCGGCACGGCACCTGCGGCGGGCGTCGACACCCCGGCCGACCTGGCGCGGGTACGCGCGGCGCTGGCTGCTGCACCGCCCGGATGATCGACCGTCGGCGTGCCCGGGCCGGGCTCGCAGTGGCAGTTGCCGATGCGTATAATCCCGTCTGACAGACTGGTTCAACTCGAAACTCGATTCACTCAAGGAAGTCGACGATCCAGACGTACCCGGCAGGGTGATCCCGCGCAGCGGGCTTGTCCGGCGTGCGGGCGCGCAGGTTTGCGTGCCCGGAGCCACGCCCGGATGCGCAGGGACACGTCGGCCCATCGGTACCACCGCCCCGGGCATGGCCCGGGCACCGACCAGAGGAGGAGTCGCTCCTGCCGGGCTTGCCCGCGCGGAAGCGCTTTCCAGACCATGCGCATACTCCTGCTAGGCCCCCCGGGTGCGGGCAAGGGAACCCAGGCCGCCTTCCTGCGCGACCGGTTCCATATCCCGCAGATTTCCACCGGCGACATGCTGCGCGCCGCGGTGAAGGCCGGCACGCCGCTGGGTCTCGCGGCCAGGAAGGTGATGGACGCTGGTGAACTGGTCTCCGACGAACTCATCATCGGGTTGGTGAAAGATCGCCTCACCTCGGCAGACTGCCAGGCAGGCTATCTGTTCGACGGCTTCCCGCGCACCATCCCGCAGGCTGACTCCATGCGTGCGGCCGGCGTCGCGATCGATCATGTACTCGAGATCGCCGTCGACGATGCCGAGATCATCAGCCGGGTCAGCGGCCGGCGTGTGCATCCTGCCTCCGGCCGCACCTACCACGAGATCCATGCACCGCCGAAAGTGCCGGGCAGGGACGACGTCACCGGCGAGGCCCTGATCCAGCGCGACGACGACCGCGAACAGACGGTACGCAACAGGCTTGACGTGTACCAGCGCCAGACCCGTCCGCTGGTCGATTACTACCTGGCATGGTCGAAAACCGGCGTCGCCGGAGCACCCCGTTATGCCTGCATTGCCGGCGTGGGCGCCGTCGACGAAATCAGCCGGCGCCTGCTGGCAGCCATGGGCACCGGCGAGGGCAATGCCGGCTAACGCCTTCTACGCCCAGTCCGGGGGCGTGACCGCAGTCATCAACGCCTCGGCTGCAGGCGTGATCGAAACCGCGCGCAGGCATCCGTCGAAGATCGGGAAGGTCCTCGCCGGGCGCGACGGCATCATCGGCGCGCTGAACGAAGATCTGATCGACACCAGCCTCGAGAGCGCATCGGCGATCGCGGCGCTGGTGCGCACGCCCGGTGGCGCGTTCGGCTCGTGCCGTTACAAGCTGAAAGGCATCGATGAACATCGTGCCCGCTACGCCCGGCTGGTCGAGGTGTTCCGGGCGCACGACATCGGCTACTTCTTCTACAACGGTGGCAACGACTCGGCGGATACCTGCCTGAAGATGGCGCAGGTATCCGCGTCGATGGGCTACCCGCTTGCCTGCGTGCAAGTACCCAAGACCATCGACAACGACCTCGCCGGCACGGACAACTGTCCTGGCTTCGGCTCGGTGGCCAAGTATGTCGCCACGTCGATGCGCGAAGCCGCGTTCGACGTCGCCTCGATGGCGAGCAACTCCACGCGCGTGTTCGTGCTCGAGGTGATGGGCCGGCACGCCGGATGGATCACCGCTGCGGTCGGGCTGGCCGATGACGACGACCATCCGATCCCGCTGGTGCTGCTGTTTCCCGAGGTCGCCTTCGATGAAGAGCGATTCCTCGCGCGGGTCGACCACCTGGTGAAGACCCGCGGCTACTGCTGCATCGGCGTGTCCGAAGGACTGCGCGGCAGCACGGGAACTTTCCTGTCCGAGTCGGGACTGCGCGACTCGTTCGGCAATGCCCAGCTGGGCGGGGCCGGCGAACTGATCGGCCGGCTCGTGCGCGACCGGCTTGGCCACAAGATCCACTTCGCACTCGCCGACTACCTGCAGCGCTCGGCGCGCCACATCGCATCGAAGACCGACGTCGCTCAGGCCTATGCCGTCGGGCGCGAGGCCGTGCGCGCCGCGCTGCGCGGCGCCACGTCGGTCATGATCTCCATCCAGCGCACCGCCGACCACCCGTACAGGTGGACTCTCGGCCAGGTGCCGTTGTCCCGCGTGGCCAACCGCGAACACATGCTGCCCCGAAGCTTCATCAGCCGTGACGGCTTCGGCATCACGGCACGGGCACGCACCTACCTGCAGCCGCTGATCCGCGGCGAGGCCGACCTGAAGTTCAGCAACGGCCTGCCAGCGTATGTGCGCCTGAAGAACATCTCCATCAAGAAGAAGCTCGCCTCGTTCGAAGCCTGATCGGGCGCGGGCTGCCGGCCGCCGAATCACGGTCGAATCGCAGTCGAATCGCAGTCGAATCGCAGTCGAATCATCGCAACAGTCTGCAAGCAGCATACGTTTTCACAGGCAGTTCGAACCAGAAACAATGACGAAGGGGAGTGACTCATGGCTGCACCGTTGTGGTTTGCCCTGGCATGTTCGCTCGCCGCGATCCTTTACGGGATCGTGTCGACCCAATGGATCCTCCGGCAGCCGACCGGAAACGATCGGATGCGCGAGATCGCCGCGGCGGTACAGGCCGGGGCGGCGGCCTACCTCAACCGGCAGTACACCACCATCGCCGCCGTCGGTGCCGTGCTGTTCGTGCTGATCGGCTTCGTGCTGTCCTGGCTCACCGCGTTCGGCTTCCTGGTCGGTGCGGTGTTCTCGGGGGCGGCCGGCTACATCGGCATGAACGTGTCGGTGCGGGCCAACATCCGCACCGCCGAAGCCGCACGCACCGGCCTCAACGAGGCGCTGGCCGTCGCGTTCCGCGGCGGTGCGATCACCGGCATGCTGGTGGTCGGCCTGGGCCTGCTGTCCGTGGCCGGGTACTTCGCGATCCTGGTCGGCATGGGCTACGACGTGAACACGACGGTGCTCAATGCGATGATCGGGCTGGCCTTCGGCAGTTCGCTGATCTCGATCTTCGCGCGCCTCGGCGGGGGCATCTTCACCAAGGGTGCAGACGTCGGCGCCGACCTCGTCGGCAAGGTCGAGGCGGGCATCCCGGAAGACGACCCGCGCAACCCCGCGGTGATCGCCGACAACGTCGGTGACAACGTCGGCGACTGCGCCGGCATGGCAGCCGACCTGT
>JBILGF010000044.1:0-11731 GCA_044351195.1 Burkholderiales bacterium | reverse complement strand
GACTATCTCAATGAGACAGAAGGATCGCCGTGGTTTGGAAAGATAAAGATGGCGAACTCTTCATCAGACGAGGCTGCTGTAAACCAGCGCTCGTTTGTCAAGGCGATCGTCAAGTATGTTTTGACGGCCAATAATCCGCTGGCAACCATCATCAAGGACCTAGATAAAGAGCGGAGAATCTTCCTCAACTATTGGATAGCTATTGCAGCGATCCTCGACGACGGAAACGCGGCGGTTCTCTACAAGTACAACGGTGTCGAATTGTTCTGCAAGTTTTCGATCCCGTTTTTCATAAAGCTGCAGGATCGCGGTAGCTTCACGGTGTCAACGATGGAAAGCCTTCTACGGTCTTGCTTCGAGAATGTAGAGGGGGACTACGCAGGCGTAGGGCACCCCGAATGGTGGGCGAAGGGCGGGAAGTCTAGCTTCTTGAATGCAGGTGCAATAAACGTTGTCTCGCAGGAAATGGCCAAGGCGCTGCATAAGTCGGCGCAAGGCGGGGCGATTGAAATATGAACGTTTCGGCGCTCGATCCGTTTCCGTCAATGTCAGAGCCGTTTCATAGGAGCAAGCTTCGCTTTCTTCCTGATGGGTCGGGATGTTATGTCCTTACGACTTTCGACGGAACGGTTCTTTACGTAGGACTTGCCGAAAACGTCCGGCGCCGAGTCAATCAGCATCTTGATAGTCCCGAAAAAACTTCCGTGAATCCTGAGGGACGCGCTGTGCTCGTGCACTGGTACGAAACGACGGAGCGGAACAAGGTAGAACGGACTTGGATGAACATTCACAATTTGATCGAAGGTAGGTTGCCCGTTTTGAACAGGGCCTATTCGCCTACTTCGACTTGAGCGCTAGCCGCCTTTGGCGAGCGCGTACTGCCGCTGAATGCAAATGCGCGGCGGGGTTCGCCTGCCAGATCTCCGACGCCGGCCACCGCTGCCCTTCGTCTCCGGCGAACCATCCCCGCGCAGGAACCTCGACATTTTGTCCCTCATCCCTCGCCGCTCCAGGGAATGTCCGGCTGGCTGATCTCCGGAACGCCGCCTTCGCGGGGCGTAGAGACGTGAATCTTAGGGGAATCGCTATTTCGGGAGCGTTTCCCGGCGGTGCGCTGCGATCGATGACCGGCTACGTTGTCCAGTCTTCCGGTTCTCGAGTATTCCGGAAAAGGTATAGACTGTGCCCGAGGGTCATGAATCCAGACCGCTCTTCTGGATCGCCAGCAGCAAAAGGGACCTGATGGCATTGCCGCTCCGCGTGCGGAGGTTCTTCGGCCACGCATTGGACTTCGCGCAGAGGAGTTGCGACATGGAAAGGCGCGTCATTGACGGCATCGAGGTCGAACGCAGTTCGGGTAACGTCTTCGCCGACCTGGGCTTGCCGGATGCGGAGAAGCTCAAGATCAAATCGGGGCTGGTGATCGAGATTACCCGGGCAGTGCGTCGCCTCGGGCTCACGCAGGAAGAAGCGGGCCGCCGCATGGGTATCCCGCAGCCGAAAGTGTCTGGGCTGATGCGTGGCGATTTCGCCAATCTGTCCGAGCGCAAGCTGATGGATTGCCTGAACCGACTAGGCTATGACATTGAGATACGCGTACGGCCCACGGCTGAACAGGTCGGGCAATTGAGGCTGGCGATCGCGTGAGGCTCGCTTGACCGCCGGCGACGTCATCGGTGACATCCACGGCTACGCCGCCCCCTCATGTCGATGAATCCACAAACCAGCGACATGTCCGCGCAGAGGTATATATTCATCAGTATATACATCAGGCGCCGGAGGCTCGATGAACACGAAGACGGCAAAGCTTTTCACCAATGGCGGCAGCCAGGCCGTGCGTTTGCCCGCCGAGTTCCGCTTCACTTCAGCTGACGAGGTCTATGTCCGCCGGGACGCCGTCACGGGTGAAGTGATTCTCTCCAGCAAGCCCGTCGATGCCGACTGGGTCGGGTTTTTCGCGCTTCGCGACAGCACCGAACGGCGAAACGAACTGCTGAGCACCCGTCCGCTGAACGAACCGCTGCGTTCCCGCGTGCTGTCCGGGGATGATTGACCTTGCTGTACATGCTCGACACCGACAGCGTCAGCTACCTGATCCGCGGGACCTGCCCCGCGCTCGACGCGCGCGTTGCGCGGGCCAGACCGGACGACCTCTGCATTTCTGCGGTCACACGCGGTGAATTGCTGTTTGGTCTGGAACTGACGCCTGGCGCCCACCGGTTGGCGCAACTGGTCGATCGATTCCTGCAGCACGTACGATCCCTGCCTTGGGACGACGGCTGCGCGGGCCGCTTCGCCATCGTTGCTGCCGCCCTGCATCGATCTGGCACGCCGATCGGCAGCATGGACGCGATGATCGCGCGTCACGCGATTGCGCTCGATGCGGTGCTCGTGACGAACAACACGCGCCATTTCTCGAGGATCCCGGATTTGCTGATCGAGAATTGGGCGACGGGTGCCCCTGCGCGACACCATGCCGCTGCGCGGTAGCGACTTTGCATAAGGGCTACCTGCTGGACACCAGTGTCGCGTCTACTCTGGACCCCAGGCGTGATGAATTAAAGCAATCTTTAACAGTTGATCCATATAATAAAGCATGCTTTAATTTAGAGACTCGAACTAAAGCGCGCTTTCATGCCCCGAACCACCGGCACCTTGACCACCACCACGACCTCGGGCGAGTCGGTCCGCGCCTTCGTGCCGCTGCCGCTGCCCCCGGCTGATCCGCCGCTGGCGGAAACCGCCTTCGTCGAGCTGAATCGAAAAGCCGAACTTGCTCTGGCCCGCCTGGCCGGGGTGTCCGGTCTCGTGCCGTCCGTCGAGTGGCTGCTCTACAGCGCGATCCGCAAGGAGGCCCTGCTCACGTCGCAGATCGAGGGCACGCAGGCCACGCTGACGGACCTGTTCGATGAGGAAGCCGGCCTGCAAGTCGCCAACACCGACGACGTCGAGGAGGTCACGAACTACGTCGGTGCCTTCCGCTGGGTGCAGGGGCAGCTTCGCGACCCGCAGGGCCTGCCGGTCAGCGTTCGCCTGCTGTGCGAGGCACATCGGCTGCTGCTCGACGGGGTGCGCGGCGCCGGAAAGCAGCCCGGCGAACTGCGCCGGTCGCAGAACTGGATCGGCGGCACGCGCCCCGGCAACGCAGCCTTCGTCCCGCCACCGCCGCAGGACGTGCCCGACCTGCTGCAGGGCCTCGAGCGCTTCATCCACGCGCCCGACCCCACGCTGCCACCGCTGGTCAGGATCGCGCTCGTCCACGCCCAGTTCGAAACCATCCATCCCTTCCTCGATGGCAACGGGCGCATCGGGCGACTGCTGATCGCTGCACTGATGGAGCACTGGGGGCTGCTGGCCGAGCCGCTGATGTACCTGAGCGGCTACCTCAAGCAGCACCAGGTCGAGTACTACCGGCGTCTGTCGGCCATCCGCGGCGAAGGCGACTGGGAGGGCTGGGTTTCCTTCTTCCTCGACGGCGTGGCCGCGTCGTCCGCCGATGCCGAGCGCAGCATCATCGACGTCGCCAGCCTCATCGCGACCGACCGCAGGCGGTTGCTGGCCGCCCCCGGGGCGGGGCCGATCAGCTATCGGCTGTTCGAGTGCCTGCCGATGATGCCGCGCTTCAGCGTCGAGCGCGTCCGCCAGCGGCTGGAAACCACGTTCCCGACCGCAGGCGCCGCCGTAAGGCTGCTGGAGGCGCTGGGCATCCTGGTCGAGGTCACCGGGCAGAAGAAGAACCGGATCTACAGCTATCAGGCGTACGTGGAACTGCTGTCGCGGTGAATCCATTCCAGCGTTCAACAAGGACGCGAGCGGAGCGGGGCGAGGCGCGCTTCGGACCATGGCCGGGTGTGCGACATGCCTGCGACATGCGTTTCCGCACGAACGCTACTGCGGCTTGATGTTGGCGACCGCTGCGACCTGGCGCCCCATCGCGATTTCCTTGCGTACCCGGGCTTCGAACTCCTCAGGGGTATTGCCGACGGGCTCGCCACCGATCTCCAGCATGCGCTGCCGGATATCGGGCTGTTGCAGGACGGCCGCCACGTCGTTGCGGATACGCTGCAAATCTGCGGCCGGGGATCCGGGACTATGCGTCTGCAACAGGAAGTCGCTCGCGCCTTGCACGCTGCCGAGGTACGCGCTGCGATCGAGCGCGATGGCGGTGAGGTGGTCGGTGGTACGCCGGCCGAACTGCAGGCGCTGCTTGAGCGCGACGTGGAACGTTTCGCGCAGCTGGTGCGCCTGTCCGGTGCCCGGGGCGACTGAGACGGCATGTTCAGCGTAGAGTGAGGGCTGGACCGTTCGAGCGCCCTGCAAGCTGGGGGAGCGAACGCCGTCGAGGTGCCGGCACCGTACCGTCGCCCGAGCGCAGGAGGAGTGATGACGCAGATCCATCCCGATATCGCGGCCACATCGGTCGCAGTCTCACCGCTGGCGGCCCATATCGGTGCGCAGGTCGACGGCGTCGACCTGCGCCAGCCGATCCCGCCTGCCGTTCGAGAACAGATACTGCAGGCGTGGCTTCAGCATCAGGTGCTTCGCTTCCGCGGGCAGCAGGGGATGACGACGCAGCAGCTGGTCGACTTCTCTCGCATGTTCGGCGAACTGGACCGTGCACCCACGCCGGCCAACCGCACCGGCAAGCCCTATCTGGCCGAGTTCCCCGAGGTGACTGCCATCTCCAATATCGTTGTCGACGGCGAGCCTGTCGGCGGCCTGGGCGCGTACGAGGCTGAGTGGCATACCGACATGTCCTACAACGAGCGCACGCCCAGCGCGAGCATCCTGCACTCGATCGAGATTCCGCCCGAGGGCGGCGACACCTGGTTCTGCAGCATGTACGCCGCGTATGAAAGCCTGCCGGCCGCCCTGCAGGCGCGTATCGCCGATCTGGCGTGCTTGCACGATGCCAGCCGCAACAGCGCGGGCATGCTGCGCAAAGGATGGAAGGAAGTGAACGACCCGCGCCAGACGATCGGTGCCCGGCATCCGATCGTGCGCACGCACCCGGTGTCAGGACGCAAGGCGCTGTTCCTGGGTCGCCGGCTCAACGCCTTCATCCCGGGCCTGAGCCTGGAAGAGAGCGACGCGCTGCTCGATACGCTCTGGACCCATGCGGTCCGGCCGGAAGCCACCTGGGTGCAGCAGTGGCGGGTGGGTGATGTGCTGGTCTGGGACAACCGCTGCACCATGCACAGGCGCGATGCGTTCGATGCGCAGTCGCGGCGGCTGATGCATCGCACCCAGATCGCGGGCGACAGACCGTTCTGAACGGAGGCAGAGAGACCATGCAGGCAGTGCGCATCCACAGCTTCGGCGGGCCGGAAGTGCTTGGCCTCTACCCTATCGAGGTCCCTGAACCGCGCGACGGCCAGGTGCTGGTGAAGATGGCATTTGCCGGGGTGAACTTCACCGATGTCTACCGGCGGCAGGGCGATTACGCCGAATCGGTGACCTACGCGACCCCCTTGCCGTTCACCCTCGGGGTCGAAGGCGCGGGTACCGTGGCCGCTCTGGGACCCGGCGTTTCCGGGCTGGCGATGGGCGACAGGGTCGCCTTCACCCGCAATCCCGGTTCTTACGCCGACTACTGCCTGGCACCGGCCGAGCGGCTTGCGCGCGTGCCCGACGCGGTAGCGCTCGATGTCGCCTCTGCGGTGATGACCCATGGCATGACCGCGCATTACCTGTCGAGCGAATTCGGTCTCAAGGCGGGCGATGCCGCGCTGGTGCACGCGGCTGCAGGCGGTGTCGGCCAGATGCTGGTGCAGATGCTGAAGCAGCGCGGCGTGCGGGTGATCGCGACTGTCGGCTCCGACGCCAAGGCTGAAATCGCGCGTGCGCTGGGTGCCGATCAGGTGGTGATCTACACGCGTGAGGATTTCCGCGAAGCGGCGCGCGCGTTCACCGAGGGGCGCGGCGTCGATGTCGCCTTCGACTCCGTGGGCAAGACCACGCTGCACGGCTCGCTCTATTCGCTGCGGCGGCGGGGTACCTGTGTGCTTTACGGACATGCCTCCGGACTGGTGCGCGACTTCGAACCGATGGAACTGGCCGAGGCGGGCTCGGTGCTGCTCACCCGCACCCACATGGCGCACTTCGTGGCTACACCGGAGGAGTACGCACGACGCGCGAATGACGTGATGCGCTGGATCGCGGAAGGAACGCTCAAGGTCAGCATCCAGCGCGTATTCGATCTCGCCGATGCTGGCGAGGCCCATGCAATCCTCGAGAGCCGTGGCAGCATCGGCAAGCTGCTGCTCAGGATGAACCCATGAAACGACAGGCACGCTCGATTTACCTGCCAAGTCTGTGCGCCTTGTGCGCGCTGGCGGGCACCGCCGGCATGGCCGGCGCGCAGTCCTCCTACCCTGAGCGCACGGTCCGGATCATCGTGCCCGGCCCGCCCGGCGGAGGCGCGGATATCCTGTCGCGCGCCGTGGCCCAGAAACTCTCCGAAAACCTCGGGCAGCAGTTCATCGTCGACAACCGGGCTGGCGCCAGCGGCATCATCGGCTCGGAACTGGTCGCGCGCGCAGCGCCTGACGGCTACACGATCCTGATGGGCCACAGCGGCACGCATGCGATCAACCTGAGCCTGCGCAAGACGCTCAGCTACCACCCGATCAAGGACTTCACCCCGCTGATGCAGGTGGCCAACGTGCCCAACGTGCTGCTGGTGCACCCCTCGCTGCCGGCGCGCACGGTCAAGGCGCTGATCGCGCTGGCACGCGTGAAGCCTGGCGAGATGACCTATGCATCGGCCGGGACGGGTTTCTCGCAGCACCTCGCGGGCGTTCTGTTCGCCGATATGGCGGGTATCAGCATGCTGCATGTGCCCTACAAGGGCAGCGCGCCGGGCATGACCGACCTGATGGGCGGCAACGTGATGATGATGTTCCCGAACGTGACCGCCGCCTTGCCGCACCTGAAGAGCGGACGGTTGCGGGCGCTCGGGGTGACCTCGATCAGGCCCTCCACGGCCTTGCCCGGAATTGTCCCGATTGCCGAGACGCTGCCGGGCTACGAAGCGACTGCCTGGTTCGGCTTCTTCGCCCCGTCCGCCTTGCCGGCCGCGCTGACGCGGCGGATCAACGGCGAGATGGTCAAGGCGGTCAACGACGCGCGGGTCGGAGAACTGATCCGCAGCCAGGGAGCGGACGTGGTGGGCGGCACGTCGGACGAGTTTCTTGCCTTCGTCAACGCCGAGATCACGAAATGGGCGAAGGTGATCAAGAGCGCTGGCGTGCAGCAGGAATAGGCCTGGCTCGCGTCCGGGACGCTTCACGCGGGGCTGCAGCGGATGATTCCTGCGCGATCGGCCGACGTCCGGATCACGCAGTCACGGCAACGCGCCACAGCGTGTTCCACGCGCTGCTAAGCCCGCTCCAGATGCCTTTTCGTCCAGGAAGAGTCGCAACTCTCGATGAAGTCGTGTGCGTACCTTGGCAGGTAGCGCTTGCGATGCAGCAGCACGCTCGTCCTGGCGGCGGCAAACATCCGACCCGTCCGGATCGCACGCAATGAGAGGTCGCGCAGCGGATCGAACGTGATCTCTGACAGCACGGCGATTCCCATGCCCTGTTCGACGCAGGTCTTTATCACGTCGGCATCGATGGCGCTCACGAGGACCTTGGGCATCAGACCCTCTTTCTGGAACGCGTCGGCGACCGCCTGCCACCCCGAGAACCGGGGTTCGTAGGCGATCAGCGGATACTGGGCAAGCCGCTTGAGCGTGACGCGCTGCGCTGAGAGCAGCGGGTGGTCAGGAGGGACCAGGACGACCCGCTCGAACGTCCGGTAGGGCAGGGTCAGCAGGTTCTTGAAGCGCTCCGTCGAATCGGTCGTTATGCCGATGTCAGTCTCGCCGGACAGGACCATCTCGGCGATCTGGCCGGGATCGCCCAGGCGCAGCCGGAACTGGACGGTCGGGAAGCGGGCACCGAACGCCTTCATCACCGAGGACAGGACATAGCGTGCCTGGGTATGCGAGGTCGCGATGCTGATCACCTGCGAGTCCGGCCGCTTGTAAGCCTCGCTGGTGCGGCGGATGCCAGCGACCTGCTCCAGCGCCTGCTCTGCGAAGGAGATGACTCTTGCGCCTTCTCGCGTGCGCCCGACGAGGCGGCTTTGCGACCGCATGAACACGTCGAATCCGAGTTCTTCTTCCAACAGGCGGATCTGTCGGCTGATCCCGGGTTGCGAGGTGTGCAGCGCTTCGGCGGCCTTGGAAATGCTCAGCCCCTGTCGGGAAATCTCGACGACGTACTGTAATTGCCGGAGGTTCATGATGCATGCCGAACGGTTATGGACCATGCGATTATATTCATTGGTCGCCTGCGCCGATCGCTCGTACAGTCCCTTCTTCGCTACGGAGATCCGGACGGCATGGACTATTCGGCCTATCGGCACATGAGCTTCGCGCGGCGGGGGCGGATCCTCACGATCACGCTGAACCGGCCCCCGATGAACCCTATCCATTACGAGCTCCACACAGAGCTTTCGCGGCTCTGGTATCAGGTCCAGGTCGACCAGGAATGCGACGTCGTCGTCCTGACCGGCGCAGGCAAGGTGTTCTCGGCAGGGGGGGACATCCCCATGATGCAGAAGCGGATCGACGATCCCGAACTGTTCAACCTGAAGAACCTGGAGATGAAGCAGATGATCTTCGGGCTGATCGAGCTCGAAAAGCCGGTGATCGCACGCATCAACGGTGACTGCATCGGACTGGGTGCGACCCTCGCGCTGCTGTGCGACATCATGATCGCGGTCGATGACGCGCGGTTCTGCGACCCGCACGTGAAGATGGGCTACGTCGCCGGTGATGGTGGCGCGGTCATCTGGCCACAGCTGATCGGATTCGCCAAGGCAAAGGAGTATCTGCTCACCGGCGACATGCTGGATGCGAAAGAGGCCGAGCGCATCGGGCTGATCAACTATGCCGTGCCGCGCGAGGAGCTCGACGCGAAGGTTGCGGCCTTCGCGGACAAGCTGGCCAATGGCGCCGCCAAGGCGATCAAGTGGACCAAGACCAGCATGAACATGCCGCTGCGTCAGCTTGCGCATTCGATGATGGATGCCTCCCTGGCCTACGAGGCGCTGACCAACATCGGCCGCGACCACCAGGAGGCGGTCACGGCCTTCCAGGAAAAGCGCAAGCCCCGGTTCACCGGCCGCTAGCGAGACGACAGAGCCAAGATGAAGAAAGCGCTATCGCACCTGCGCGTGCTGGACATGAGCCGCGTACTGGCGGGTCCGTTTCTGGCCCAGAACCTGGCGGATTTCGGCGCCGACGTGATCAAGGTCGAGCGCCCCGGGCATGGCGACGAGACGCGCACCTTTCCACCGTACCTGAGCGGCGCCGACGGCGAGCAGACACCCGACTCGGCGTACTTCATGTCCATCAACCGGGGCAAGCGCTCGATCACCATCGACATCTCGACGCCGCAGGGCCAGGCACTCATCCGGAGCCTCGTGGCGAAGTCGGACGTACTGATCGAGAACTACAAGGCCGGCGACCTGAAGCGCTACGGGCTCGACTATGAAGAGATGCGCACGGTCAACCCGCGCCTCGTCTACTGCTCGATCACCGGCTTCGGCCAGACGGGACCCTACCGCAGCCGACCCGGCTACGACTACATCTTCCAGGCCATGAGCGGCCTGATGAGCATCACCGGCGGCCCGGATCATCTCGAAGGCGGGGGGCCCGCCAAGGTGGGGCTGGCCATCTGCGACGTCATCACCGGCATCTATTCGAGCTTCGCCGTCATGACGGCGCTGGCCCATCGCGAACAGACCGGAGAGGGGCAGCATATCGACATGTCCCTTCTGGACACGACGATCGCCACCCTCTCGCACATCAACATGAACTACCTGGTCGGCGGAATCGTTCCGAAGCGGATGGGTACCGGCCATCCGAGCATCGTTCCTTACCAGATGTTCCAGGCGCTCGACGGGCCCATCGTGGTTGCCGTCGGCAACAACGGCCAGTTCGCCAAGCTGTGCGCGCTGCTCGGTCTCCCGGAACTCTCGGTCGATCAGCGGTTCCTCACCAACCCCCTGCGGGTCGCGCACAGGGACGACCTGGTGCCGCTGCTCGAAGCGGCATTCGCGGCCGATACGATGGAGGCCTGGGTACGGAAGCTTACCGAGGCCGGCGTGCCCTGCGGCCCCCTGTACGACATCCCTCAGGTCTTCAAGGACCCCCACGTCAAGGCGCGCGGCGTCCGCGTCGAGATGCCGCACCCGCGAGGCGATTCCGTGTCGATATTGGCCAATCCGGCACGCCTGTCGCTGACGCCGCCTGCCTACGAGCGGGTAGCGCCGCTGCTGGGCGAACATACCCAGGAAGTGCTGCGCCAGGTCCTCGGCCTGTCCGATCTGGCGATCGAGCAGCTCGCCGCCGAAGGCGTGATCTGATGCCGGAGCCGACGTTCATGAGGATACGCGCTTGAAGATCACGGATGCTCAGGTCCACATCTGGGGCGCGGATACCGCCGACCGTCCGTGGCCCAAGCGGACCGCAGCGCAACGCCCGGTTCCGCTGGAAACCGAGGAACTGCTGCGGGAAATGGACGCGGCCGGCGTGGAACGTGCAATCCTCGTTCCACCTTCATGGGAAGGCGATCGCAACGATCTCGCGATCGAAGGGTTTCGCGAGCACCCCGAACGATTTCGAATCATGGGTCGGTTTGACACGGATGCGCCCGGCGCCCGCACGGCATTGAAAACCTGGACCGAGCAGCCGGGAATGCTGGGCGTGAGATTCATCTTCAGCAATCCGCTGCTTCAGGAACCCCTTCTTGCCGGACGAATGGACTGGTTCTGGGCCGACGCCGAGAGGATGGGAGTGCCGGTCATGGCCCTTTTTCCCTATGCCCTGATGCCTGTCGCAGATCGGATCGCCGAGCGACACCCAGGGTTGAAGCTGGTGCTGGATCACATGGGGCTCACGGGGGCGGGCAAGGACGAACCCGCATTCGAAGGGTTCGAGAGGATGCTCGTGCTTGCGCGCCATCCCAACGTGGCGGTAAAGGCCAGCGCGCTTCCCGTGTTCACCAGTGACCCTTATCCGTACCGAAACACGCATGATTACATCAAGCGAACCTACGAAGCCTTCGGTCCCAGACGGATGTTCTGGGGATCGGATCTGTCGAGACTCCCGTGCCCCTATCGTCAATGCATCACCTTGTTCACCGAGGCGCTCGAATGGCTTCCGGAGGAAGATCTGCCATGGATCATGGGTCGCGGTCTGAATGAATACCTGGGTTGGCATGAACATCCACTAGGACACTCATCATGAGCGAAGAATTGATACTGCTGGTCCCGGAAGCGCCGGCAGCCGAGCCGGACACGGCAGATGCCGGGCAGCGCAAGGCCAGTCTGGATGCCTTGCGGCTCGGTCTGCTCGATAACAGCAAGGCGAACGCCGATCATCTGCTGCGCATGTTGGTCGACCATGTCTCCGTGAGCATGAAGGTCGCATCGGTGACGAGCCTCCGGAAGGGCAGCGTTGCGCTTCCCGCGTCGGAGTCGATGCTTGACCAGTTGGCGCGCGATTCGGATCTGGTCCTCAGCGCCATGGCGGATTGAGGGTCATGCACGTCATGGAGTGTCCGTGACATATGTGAAATACGGAAGCGCGGCGTTGCAGCGGCCGTGATCTGCTCGGAACCCTTCGCGAAGCTGGCCAGCGCGCAGGCCAGGGTGTTCAGGGTGCCCGATCTCG
>JBILGF010000043.1:0-11776 GCA_044351195.1 Burkholderiales bacterium | reverse complement strand
GCCACGGGGCGATCACTTTCACGTCGGGCATCAGCGCGTAGGCGCCGAGCTCGAAGCGGACCTGGTCGTTGCCCTTGCCGGTGGCGCCATGCGAGATGGCGTCCGCACCGGTCTTCTTCGCGATCTCGACCAGGCGCTTGGCGATCAGCGGGCGTGCGATCGAGGTGCCGAGCAGATATTCGCCCTCGTACACAGTGTTGGCGCGGAACATCGGGAACACGAAGTCGCGCACGAACTCTTCCTGCAGGTTCTCGATGAAGATCTGCTTCACGCCGAACATCTGCGCCTTCTTGCGCGCAGGTTCGACCTCTTCGCCCTGGCCGATGTCGGCAGTGAAGGTGATCACCTCGCACTCGTAGACGTCCTGGAGCCACTTGAGGATCACCGAGGTGTCGAGGCCTCCGGAGTAGGCGAGGACGACTTTCTTGGGGGCGCTGCTGTTCTTCTTGGCCATGGGTTCGGATGTCGGGACGGGTGGAGGGAAAGAGGGGTGTTGACGGTGCTCTGTTGCGCAGGGCCGAGGCCGCCGGTCAGTCGAGCCGGATGGCCAGCTTGCGGATCAGCGGTGCCCAGCGGGCCGCTTCGGTTCTGATCAGTGCTGCAAATGCTTCCGGCCGGCCGCCGGCCGGATCGAGCCCGGCGCCCATGATGCGGTTGCGCGCATCCGGAAGCGCGAGGATCGCATTGATCGCGCCGTTCAGTCGATCGATCAACGGCCTTGGCGTGCTGGACGCGACGAGTATGCCGTTCCAGAGCATCGCTTCGAAACCGGGATAGCCGGATTCGGCGACCGCAGGCAGGTCGGGGAACAGCGGATAGCGTGCTGCGCTGGTGACGGCGATTGCGCGCACCCGGCCGGATTGCAGATGCGCGGCCAGGGCCGTGGGTGCAGCAAACAAGGCCTGCGTCTCGTTGCGCGCGACCGAGGCCGCGGCCGGTGGGGCGCCGTTGTAGGGGGTGTGCACCGCATCGAAGCCTGCCACCGAGCGGAACAGTTCCATGGTGAGGTGCGATGAACTGGCGTTGCCGACCGACGCGTAGGTGACCCTGCCGGCTGCGAGCTTCGCGTGCTTCACCCAGTCGGCGACCGTGCGCACCGGCAGGTCTGCGTTCACGGCCAGGATGTTCGGCGAGGTGCTGGTGACGACCACGGGGGCGAGGTCGCGCACAGGGTCGTACGGCAGCTTCGCGTAGAGGAAGGGTGCGAGCGACAAGGGGCCGTTGAAGCTGATCAGCAGGGTGTGGCCATCGGGCGCCGACTGCGCGCCGGCTGCCGTGGCGACGGTGCCACCGCCCGCCGGACGATTGTCGATGATCACCTGCTGGCCGATGTCCTCGCGCAGGCGCTCGCCGATCACCCGTGCCAGCACGTCGAGCGAGCTACCGGGGCCGGCGGCGACCAGGAAACGCAGCGGCCGCGTGGGCCAGTCCTGCGCCATAGCCGAGGTTGGCAGCGCCAGCGCGGCGATCGTGGCGGCCGTCGTCGTCAGACCGGTGGCGAGCGACACCGCCGTGCCGCGCAGTCTGTCTGCCGCCCGCCCGTAAATCGTCTCTGACCCGGATTTCGACCCCAATTCCGGGGTGTTCACGGCGTGACGCGGCCCAGCAGCAGGAACTCGAGCAGGGCCTTCTGGACGTGCATCCGGTTCTCGGCTTCGTCCCAGACGACGCTCTGCGGGCCGTCGATCACCTCGGCGGTGACTTCCTCGCCGCGGTGCGCCGGCAGGCAATGCATGAACAGGGCTTCGGGCCTGGCTGCGCGCATCATCTCGGCGTCGACACACCAGTCTTCGAACGCCTTCATGCGCTGGGCGTTCTCGGCCTCGAAGCCCATGCTGGTCCACACATCGGTGGTGATCAGGTCGGCGCCGCGGGCGGCGTCCATCGGGTCGGCGAACTGCTCGAAGTGGGTGGTGTCGTAGATGCCGGCGCGCTCGGGCTCGACCTCGTAGCCGGGTGGCGTGGACACGTGCACGTTGAAGTCGAGCACGGTGGCTGCCTGCAGCCAGGTGTTGCAGACGTTGTTCGAGTCGCCGATCCACGCCACCGTCTTGCCCTGGATGGGGCCGCGATGCTCGATGAAGGTGAAGATGTCGCCGAGGATCTGGCAGGGATGGTATTCGTTGGTCAGGCCGTTGATCACGGGCACGCGCGAGACGCGGGCGAAGCGTTCGACGATCTCCTGTCCGAACGTGCGGATCATCACGATGTCGACCATGCGCGACACCACCTGTGCCATGTCTTCGACCGGCTCGCCGCGCCCGAGCTGGGTGTCGCGCGTGTTCAGGTAGATCGCCGCGCCGCCGAGCTGGTGCATGCCGGCCTCGAACGACAGGCGCGTACGCGTGCTGGCCTTCTCGAAGATCATCGCCAGCGTGCGGTCTTCCAGCGGCCAGTAGCGCCGGTAGGACTTGAACTCGCCCTTGATCCACGCTGCGCGCGCGAACAGGTATTCGTATTCTTCGCGGCTGAAGTCGAGGAAGGTGAGGTAGTGCCTGGGCGTGATCATGTCCGTGCCTGCGCCGGTGGGCGGCCTCAGTGCGCGAGGACCTTGCGGATCAGCGGCGAGAGCATCGACACGATCTGGTCGGCCTGGTCGTCGGAGATGACCAGCGGCGGCAGCATGCGCACGATGTTGTCGTAGGTGACGTTGATCAGCAGGCCGGCTTCGAGTGCCTGTGCGACCAGTTCGTTGCACGGCCGGTCGAGCTCGATGCCGAGCATCAGCCCGGCGCCGCGGATCTCGGTGATGCCGCGCACGCCGGCGAGTTCCTGGCGGAAGCCCGCGAGCATCCGCTCGCCGAGCACGCGCGCGCGGTCGAGCAGGCCTTCTTCTTCGATGATCTGCAGGGTGGTCAGTGCCGCGCGGCAGATCAGGGCGCCGCCGCCGAAGGTGGTGCCGTGGTGGCCCGGGCCGAACACGCTGGCTGCGGCACCGCGCGCCACGCAGGCGCCGATCGGCATGCCGTTGGCCAGGCCCTTGGCGAGCGTGAGCACGTCGGGCATCAGGTCGGTGTGCTGGTAGGCGAACCACTTGCCCGTGCGTCCCATGCCGCTCTGTACTTCATCGAGCATGAACAGCCACTGCTTGCGGTCGCACAGCTCGCGCAGGTGGGAGAGATAGGTATTCTCGGGAATCTGGATGCCGCCTTCGCCCTGCACCGGCTCGACCAGCACCGCGACGATGTTCGCGTTGTTTTCGGCAACCCGGTTGACCGCGTCCAGGTCGTTGAACGGCACGCGCGCGAAGCCGCCCAGCAGGGGCTCGAAGCCGGCCTGCGCCTTGCGGTTGCCGGTGGCCGACAGGGTGGCGATGGTGCGGCCATGCCAGGAGCGGTCCATCACGACGATGGTCGGCAGTTCGACCCCGCGCTGGTGCCCGTACAGGCGGGCGAGCTTGATCGCCGTCTCGTTGGCTTCGGCGCCGGAGCAGTTGAAGAAGGCGTTGTCCATGCCCGACAGTTGCGCGAGCTTCTCGCCGAGCTCTTCCTGCTCGATGATGCGGTAGATGTTCGAGGTGTGGATGACCTTTGCCGCCTGGTCGGCGATCGCCGCCACCAGCTTCGGATGCGCATGGCCCAGTCCGTTGACGGCGATGCCGGCAAGCGCATCGAGGTAGCGTTTGCCCGATTCGTCCCACAGCCATGCGCCTTCGCCGCGCACGAATGCGACCGGCAGTCGCTTGTAGGTGTTCATCAGGTGAGCGGACATCGGGCCCTCCGGGGGCAGTGGCAGTTGCGGGGATGATGACGATGCGTGAACCGAGGCGTATCGATCCGACAAATGACAACGGCGGCTGTCGCCGCCGTGCTGCCCGGTTCACCGACCCCGGGCTTTCGTGATTTTGATCCTGCGTGCCTGCGACTGCAAGCGAAGGAGGGGTGCCGGCCACGGCTGATACACTCGCCGCCGTGTACAACCCTTACTCATCGCGGCACTTGCTCACCGGTCGGGTGAACGTCCTGCCGCGTCTTCCGTCGATGCTGCCGCTGCCGTACTCGATCTTGCAGCAGCCAACCTTGCAGCAGCCGACCTCACCCCACCCGACCCTGCCGCATGGCGGCACGGTCGGCAGCGCGCCGGTCCGGTCAGGCGATCGCCTTGACGGCAGCCGACAGGCGGCTCTTGTGGCGAGCGGCCTTGTTCTTGTGCACGATGCCCTTGTCAGCGATGCGGTCGATCACCGACACGCTGGTGTTGAAGGCCGCCTGGGCGTCGGCCTTGTTGCCGGCGGCAATCGCCGAACGCACCTTCTTGATCGCGGTGCGCAGCGCGGAGCGCAGCGTGGTGTTGTGGGCACGCTGGGCGTCGGCCTGGCGTGCACGTTTGCGGGCTTGAGCGGAATTGGCCACGGCGTGTCTCTGTTGGAAGATCTGTTGGAACAGCGGGTGGACGCTCGTAGCGAACGTCACGAAGCTTCGTCCACGCCGGAAAAGCTTTGGCGGGGCGGCAGCGAAAAGCCTTGGATAATACCGCGGACGACGCGGGAATTCAACCCGCCTGCTGGCGGGGCCGTTCGATGAACCTGCTGCGCGCGCTCGGGGCTGTCAGCAGCATGACTCTCGTTTCGCGGATCCTCGGTTTCGTGCGGGATCTGCTGATCGCCCGGATGTTCGGTGCGGGTGCCGCCACCGATGCGTTCTTCGTGGCATTCAAGCTGCCCAACCTGCTGCGCCGGATCTTCGCCGAGGGGGCCTTCTCGCAGGCCTTCGTGCCGATCCTGGCCGAATACCGCAACACCCGCGGCGAGGATGACACGCGCTACCTGGTCGACCATGTCGCCGGGACGCTCGCGGTCGCGCTGATCGGGGTGACGGTGCTGGGAATCGTTGCAGCGCCGGCGATCGTCTGGCTGTCGGCCCCCGGGTTCACCACGGATCCGGACACCTTCGCGCTGACCGTCGACCTGCTGCGCATCACCTTTCCGTACATCCTGTTCATCTCGCTGACCGCCCTCGGGGCCGGCATCCTGAATACCTACAGCCGGTTCTCGATCCCGGCGTTCGCCCCGGCGCTGCTCAACCTGTCGTTCATCGCGTTCGCGCTGTGGTTCGCGCCGATGTTCGATCCGCCGGTGAAGGCGCTGGCCTGGGCGGTATTCGTCGGCGGGCTGCTGCAACTTGCGTTCCTCGTGCCGTTCCTGAGCCGCCTGCGCATGCTGCCGCGCCCGCGCTGGGGCCTCGCCCACGAGGGCGTGCGCCGGGTGCTCAAGCTGATGGGGCCGGCGGTGTTCGGGGTGTCCGTGGGCCAGATCAGCCTGCTGATCAACACGGTCTTTGCGTCCTTCCTCGCCGCCGGCAGCGTGTCCTGGCTGTACTACGCCGACCGGCTGATGGAGTTCCCCACCGGGCTGCTGGGCGTCGCACTGGGCACCATCCTGCTGCCGAGCCTGGCGCGCAGCCATGCCGACCGCACGGCGCAGGAGTACAGCCGCCTGCTCGACTGGGGCCTGCGCATCACGCTGATGCTCGCGGCCCCGGCCGCGGTCGCACTCGCGGTACTGTCGATGCCGCTGGTGGCCACGCTGTTCCACCATGGCGCGTTCGGCGCGCACGATGTCGCGATGACCCGTGCGGCGCTGTCTGCCTACAGCGTGGGGCTGGTCGGGCTGATCGCGGTGAAGGTGCTCGCCCCGGGCTTCTATGCGCGCCAGGACGTGCGCACGCCAGTGAAGATCGCGCTGATCACGCTCGCGGCCACCCAGGTGATGAACCTGCTGTTCATCCAGTACCTCGCCCACGCGGGCCTGGCACTGGCGATCGGGCTGGGCGCCTGCCTGAACGCCGGATTGCTGCTGCGCGGCCTTCGCCGCATCGATGCCTACCGGCCCGAGCCGGGCTGGGCGCTGTTCGGCCTGAAGATCCTGGCCGCGCTCGCGCTGATGGCCGGCGCGCTGTGGTGGGCGGCTGGCCCGCAGGATCAGTGGCTTGCCTGGCAGGGGCTGGATCGCGCGTTGCGCCTGGCGGTCGTCTGCCTGATCGGTGCCGGCGTGTACTTTGCCGCGCTGGGCCTGCTCGGTTTCCGGCCGAAGGATTTCTCGCGCCGGGTGACCGGCTGATGCGCGCGCTGCTCAGTTGCCGATGAACCGCGCGCGATAGGCGGAGGGCAGGTCGGCGAGCGCGAGCATCATCGGCAGGTCGGCCACGCCGAAATCCGGATCATGGGCCGGCGCGCCCAGTACCTTGCCGCCGCAGCGCAGGTAGCCCTTGATCAGTGCCGGTACCTCCGTGACCACCGCGTCGTTTCGCGCGTGGGTGCGCGCGCCCAGGCCCGGGCAGGTGCCGGCGTGCGCCAGTGCCAGCGGCCGGCGCGGAAGTACGCGCAGCTGCGGCCCGCACAGGTGGGTGGCGCGCAGCGCCTGCCACAGTCGGGTCGCCTGCAGGCCGCCGTCGTGCATCGGGATGCTCGCGCAGCCGATCATGTAGTCGAGCCGCGAGCGTTCCATGAATTCGCCGAGTGCGCTCCACAACAGCAGCATCACGCTGCCACGCCGCCACTCCGGAGCCGTGCAGGACCTGCCCAGTTCGGCCATGCGCGGCCGCAGCGGATCGAGGCGACTGATGTCGAACTCGCTGTCGGTGTAGAGCCCGCCGGTGCGCCGCGCGCCAGCCGGGGTAAGCACGCGGTAGGTGCCGACGACCTGCGACGGTGCGTCATCGGTCTCGGAGGTGCGCACCAGCAGGTGTTCACAGGCGTCGTCGAAGCGGTCGACGTCCAGCCCGGGCGGTGTGCCTGGGGGTACATCGATCCGGGCACCCATCTCGTCGACGAACACCCGGTAGCGCAGGCGCTGTGCCAGGCGTACCTCGTGCACATGGGTCGCCCACGCGATCTCCAGTGCCTGGGGACGCTTTCGTGCCAGGGGAATATCGGTGCGGTGGAGCGAAGACGCAGCGGTCGCGAGCATGGACAGGCGGGCTGATATGACAGCCCTCAGGTTGCGGCGGCGTCGTTGCGGCGCCGTTACGGCAGCGTGAATCTTTCGAGGCGCTGCGTGCTTCTGCTCGGGCCGCGTGGCGCCCTGCTCAGGCCGCGTGGCGCCCCTGCTGCAGGCTGGCGTCCGGTTGTGACGTATCGCCGGTGATGTCCGGCTGTACGGCGCGCGACAGCACGGCTTCGAACGAGTCGATCACGGCGTCCCAGCCGCAGGTGCAGGCCGTGGCCCTTGCGCGCAGCCCGATCGCACGCGCGCGCGAGCGATCGGCCGCGAGCACGGCAGCATCCTCGATGAAGGCCGTGCTGTCATCGAAGGGGACCAGCAGGCCGTTCTCTCCCGACCGGATCACCCGGGCGGCAGCGGCGTAATCGAAGGCGACCACCGGCAATCCGCTGGCCATCGCCTCGGTGGTCACGTTACCGAAGGTTTCGGTCAGGCTGGGGAAGAGGAACAGGTCGGCCGAGGCATAGTGGGCGCTCAGGTCGTCTCCGACCCGTTCCCCGGCCATCACCGCGGTCGGACAGCGCTGCTGTATCCACCCGCGCAACTGCCCGGCGCCGACCACCACCAGCCGCGCGCGCGGTACGCGCGAGCGGATCGCGTCGAACGCCCGCAACAGGGTATCGAGGTTCTTCTCGGGTGCCAGGCGACCGACGCTGAGCACGACCGGATCGTCCGCATCCACGCCCCAGCGGGCGCGCAGGGCCTCGCTTCGATGGCCCGGGCTGAAACGCGTGGTGTCCACCCCGCGCGCGACCACCGTGATGTCGCGTAGTCCGCAGGCGAGCAGTTCCTGGCGCAGCGGTTCGGTCGGCACCATCGTCTGGCGCGTGCGATTGTGGAAGTGGCGCAGGTAGCCCATGATGACGTCGTGCATCCAGCCGACCCCGTAGTGTCCGCTGTAGGCATGGAAGTTCGTGCGGAATTCGGACGTCACCGGAATGCCGAGCGAACAGGCCGCGGAAAGCGCCGACCAGCCGAGCGGGCCCTCGGTGGCGATGTGCACCACTTCGGGCACCTGCTGGCGCCACAGTCGTGCCAGCCGGCCGCGGCACAGCGTGCCCATGCGCAGGCCCGGGTAGAACGGTACCGGCAGGCTCCCGAGCAGCACGTCGTCGGGTGCTGCACCCGCTGCCGCCATGTCCTTCCCGACGCGCTGGGGGCGGGGCCGAACAAGCTGCACGTCGTGCCCGCGCCGGCGCAATCCGGACACCATCGAAGCGACGGTCGATGCAACCCCGTTCACGTCGGGCGGGTAGGTCTCGGTCACGTAGGCGATGCGCAAGGGATGGATGCTCCGTGTGGGGAAGCGGCTCGGCGGACGATCGGTGCGGCCGATATCCGGCGTGATGCAGGGACGATACGGGCCCCGTGCGGCAGGGCGATGAATGCTGCGTGTCAGGAATGAAACAGAACGGTCACGAGCCCTTCACGAACGTCCACCACCATCGGCACGGGCGCGGGCAAGGAAGCCGCCGTGACCCGCATCCGACCAACCCAGGAGGGCCGCCGTGAAGGGCGTATTGAGTGAACTCGCAACGCAGCGCTGGGACGACCACCGCTATTACCACCACAGCCGGATCAACCAGTCCCTGCATCTGCTCAGCGCTGCGAGCTTCCTGGTTGCCTACGTGCTGCTGTTCATCAATCCTGCGGCTGCCGCGATCATCGGCTGGTGCGTGTCCATGACCTCGCGCCAGGCCGGACACTTCTTCTTCGAGCCGCGTGGCTACGACCAGGTCAACCGTGCCACCGACGAGTACAAGGAAGCGGTGAAGGTCGGCTACAACATCCGCCGCAAGGTGGTCCTGATGTCTGCGTGGCTGCTGGTTCCGCTGGCGCTGCTGCCCGGTGCCTCCTTTGACGACACGGCATCGGTGCAGGCGTTCCTCAACACGCTGGGGCTGTGGTGGCTTGCCCTTGCCGTGGCCGGGATGCTGCTGCGCGTGGTGCAGCTCTGGTTCTCGCACAACCTGCTTACCGGCATCACCTGGGCGTTGAAGATCCTGACCGATCCGTTCCACGACATCATGCTGTACTACAAGGCCCCGCTGCACCTGCTGCGCGGCGAGTTCATCGACCCGATGCCGCACGTGCGGCGCCACTGAGAGGCAGCAGGCGCTGGCGCAGGGTTTCGGCCAGCAGCCTGCGCCGTATCGAGCGGTTCGTGACAGACGGGCTGTCCCACCACCAGCCCTCCTCTTTCATCTGGACGCAGGCGTTGACGAACCGCCGACATGCCTCGTCGAAGTCGGTGTCTGTGTAGTTCAGGCTGAACACCAGCCGCCCGGTGCCCACCCAGCTCAGCGCGAGGCCATGGAGGCGGAGATAGAACTGCAGCATCCAGTTGTACCGCGCGGGAAGCGTGTAGTACACCGTCCAGATCGAGGACAGGTTGGCGATGCGCACCGGCACGCCGGCCTCGACCAGCATCGCGTTCAATCGCGCCGCACGGTCGTTCCAGCGCGCGTCGATGCCCTCGTAGATCGCCTGCACCGCCGGCGTGTCGAGCCGATCGAGGAAGGCCTTCATCGTGCCCATCACCGCCGGATGCGAGTTGAACGTGCCGCGGGCGAAGCAGATGTCGGCAGGCCGGTCTTCGCGAAAGCGCTTCATCAGGTCGCTGCGCCCGCAGACGACGCCCACGGGCAGCCCGCCACCGAGGGTCTTGCCGTAGGTGACCATGTCCGCCTGCACCCCGAAGTACTCCTGTGCCCCGCCGCGCGCGAGACGGAAGCCGACGAAGATCTCGTCGAAGATCAGCACGATGCCGTTCTCGGTGCACACGTCGCGCAGCTGCTTCAGCCAGCCCATGTAGCGTTCGCGGTCGAAGCCGGCGTTGCGCCCGCTGTCGAGCAACGAAGAGTCGCCGGGTGCCCCCTTGTTCGGATGCAGGGCCTGCAGCGGGTTCACCAGCACGCAGGCGATGTCGCGGCGGGTACGCAGCACCTCGAGCGAGCGCGGATCGAGATCGCGCAGCGTGTAGGTCTCGCGCGGGGGCAGGGGGTTGCCCGGCCCGGGCTGCACGTCTTCCCACCAGCCATGGTAGGCGCCGCAGAATCGCACCAGGTGGGACCGCCGGGTGTGATAGCGGGCGAGGCGCACGGCCTGCATCACGGCCTCGGTGCCGGACATGTGGAAGGACACCTCGTCCAGGCCCGATATGCGCTTGAGTCGCTGGACATTCTCGAGCACGCAGGGGTGGTAGTCGCCGAGCACGGGTCCGAGCGCGCGCACCGCGGCCACGCCCTCGTCGATGCATTCCTTGTAGAAGTCGTAGCCGAACACGTTCACGCCATACGAGCCGGTGAGGTCGAGGAAGGTGTTGCCATCGACGTCGGTGAGGGTCACCCCGGACGACTCACGCAGGAAATGGCTGGTGTGCAGGTGCTGGCGCAGGTAGGGCGCGTACTGGAACGGCACGCGGTAGGTGCCGGTGAACCTGAGGTCGGAGATCGTCTCGGCAGCCTCGCGGGTCATCGCGGCGCCGATCGGGAAGCGCGTGTCGAACTCGACTTCGAGCCGCTGGAACGCTGCCCGGCGCAGGGCAACGATATCGGCGGGCGCGTCGTCGGAGCCGAAGAAGTCCGGTTCCGGGTATGCGTAGCCCGGAACCATTCCCGCGATGCGCTTGGCGAGGCGCGAGTGTCCGGCCAGCGAGCGATGCTTGGCGCGCGACAACTGCAGCCTGCGCCGCGCCCTGGGGAACGCCCAGGCCAGCAAGGAGAGTGCCACCACCGTTCCGGCAATTGTCGTCTGCATGAGTTTTCCCTGGTTGAGTGCGGCACTGGCGTGCCGTAAATCCGAAACATTTGATTAACAGAGTGAATTGACAGTCCCGTGAAAATCGATGTCGTACGCCGCATCCTCGCGCAGGAAGATGTCAACTTCCTGCTCTGCAACCGTATCCCGCGCCGGTGGGCCACCCTGTTCATGGGCTGGTTCAGTGCGATCGAAAGCCCGTGGCTGGTGCGCCTCTCGTTGCGCCTGTGGCGGACATTCGGCGACCTCGACCTGAGCGACGCACGCGAGCGCGACTTCAGGACGCTGCACGCATGCTTCACGCGCGAACTGGTACCCGGCGCACGCGTGGTCACCGCCGATCCGCGCATTCTGTGCAGCCCGAGCGATGCGATCGTCGGTGCCTGTGGCCGGGTCGAGGACGGCACCGTCTTCCAGGCCAAGGGGTTTCCGTATCGCATCGGCGAACTGTTCGGCCCCAGCCAGGACACGCAGCCGTTCAGCGACGGTACCTACGTGACACTGAGGCTCACCTCGGGCATGTACCACCGGTTCCACGCGCCGCATGACTGCGAGGTCGGCCATGTCACTTACCTGAGCGGGGACACCTGGAACGTCAATCCGGTGGCGCTCGCGCGGGTGGAGCGGCTGTTCTGCCGCAACGAACGCGCGGTGATCCGGTTGCGTCTGGCAGCGGGCGGCTGGCCGGTGGCGCTCGTGCCCGTGGCTGCGATCCTGGTGGCGAGCATGCGCCTGCATTTCGCCGACGTGCTGCTGCACCTTCGCTACCGCGGGCCCAACGAGATTCCCTGCACGGCCGCGCTGTCCAGGGGCGAGGAGATGGGCTTCTTCCAGCACGGGTCGACGATCATCGTCTTCGCGCCACCCGGATTCACGCTGTGCGACGGCGTCGAACCGGGGCGGCGGATCAGGATGGGTGAGCCGCTGATGAACCTGCCCGATCCTGCAGTGCATCCGGGGCCTGGTGGCGGCTGAGCACGAGCGGGCAGGGCGCGACTGCAGGGGTGCCGAACACCGGCGGCACCACGCGCCGTGTCGCACCCGACAGGGCGGGTGCGACACGGGCGTCCCCGCCGA
>JBILGF010000376.1:0-3630 GCA_044351195.1 Burkholderiales bacterium | reverse complement strand
CTGCCGCCGTGGTGGCCGGTTGAGGCGTGTTTGTTCGATGGCCATCGGCGTCACCGCTGACAGCGCGCGATGGCTGCAAAGGACCCACCCGGCTGCCGTCGCCCGGTACGTGACACAGGCCATGCACGCCACGTTGGTATGCACAGCAAGAGGAACGCTGATGTCGAAACGCGAAACGCCGCTAACTCCGCCAGCCGCTGCGTCGGCCCGCCCGTCACGGGCAGTGCGCACCGCGCGCCGGGTCCGTGTGCTCGCCGGTACGCTCAGCCTGTTCGCAGCCGTCCTGGCCGGGCCCGTTGCGGCGGAGGCGTTCACCGCGCCGCGCACGCGCGAGGAACTGGCGGCGTTCGAAGCGCTTGCTGCAAGGCAGGCGGCGAAGGACGCCCGGCCACGCTCGGTCGATGAATTGCGCTGGGTGTTCGACCTGTACAGCGGCCACCACCGCGCGCATACGCCCGAGTGGGAATGGAACACGCTGTTCGAGCGAGTGCCCGAAGACCCCGACAAGGCGCTCAAGCTGCGTGCGCAGATCTTCGAGGCCTGCGAGGATGTGGATACCCTCGGCTGTGGCGGCGAGTTCGTGTTCGGCTATGTCGACCGCAGCGGCATGTTCCACATCAAGCTGCTGCCCGACGACCGCGACCCCGAAAAGGACCCCAGGTTCATCCTGGCGTTCCCGGCCGGCCGTGCGACGTTCAAGATCATCGACCTGCGGCCGTTCGGCACCCGCATGCCCAGTTTCAGCGAGATGGACAGCGTGCCGGCGATCCGTCGCGCAGGGTTCCGTTGCCGGGTGCAGAGCGCCGAGCGCAAGGACCCGGTCGACCCCGGGCTGGCGGCCGCGGTGCGCCAGGTGCGCGCCGAGTACCAGCGCGCACGCAAGGCGGATCCGGACTTCGACGTGCAGTGCACGACCACCATGCGGGCGTTCTTCCCGGTGTTCAGCAAATCCGGGCGTGATCTGCAACTGCTGGGTGGCCATATCTCGCCGCGCGGCAGCAAGCTGCAGCTCGAAAACCCGGTGCTGATGATCACCCCGAGCACGCTCTACCTGTCGGCTCGCCTCGACAAGAGCCGGGTGCGCGACGACGACAACGCAGCCGAGTGACCCGGATCAGACCTGCCCGATCGCGCGCACCAGAAGCGACGCACCGCTCGCGACCAGCAGGACGCAGATGCCGCGGATGATCTGGTCCCGGGTTACCCGCGCATGCAGTCGCCCGCCCAGCCACAGCCCGGCGAACACCACCGGCAGCAGGGTGAGCGCGGTGAACAGCACGGCCGGCGCCAGCAGGCCAGCGGCGATGAACACCACCAGCCGTACGGCATTGCTGGTGCCCAGCACGGTCGAGATGGTCGCGCGCAACGCACCTTTGTCCTCGACCCGGCCAGCCACGTAGATCATGTAGAACGATCCGCCGGTGCCGAACAGCGCACTCATCACGCCGCCAACCAGGCCGGTGGGCACCGCCCACAGCCGGGACACCTTCGCGAACGCCCGGTTCTTCCTGAGCGCGCCGCGCAGACCGTAGACCAGCACGAACGCGCCGAGCCCGACCAGCAGCCAGGGCGAGGGCAGCGACAGCAGCAGGGTGACGCCGATGGCGATGCCCCCGAGCATGAACGGCAGCAGCGTCATCAGTTCGCGCCGGTCGACCGTCCTCCAGTGGCTGCCACCGACGGCGATCGCCGCGACGATCTCGAACAGCGCGAACAGGGGAACGACCGCGGTGAGCGGCCAGACATGGGCGATGACCGGGACTGCGATCAAGGCCGAGCCGAAGCCGGAGACGCCGAATGCGACATAGGCGACGAACACCGCGCCGGCGACCAGCGCGGCCGAGCCCGGGTCGGTGAACAGCGTGGAGGCGGTCAGTGCGGCGAACAGTTCCTGGATCACGCGCGATTGTCGCGGCCCCGACCCGTCCGGGCAAGTGTCCTGACGCGCGCCGTTTCGACGGGCTTCCGCCTTGCCGTAGAATCCGCACATGGAACCCGTGCCCGGACTCATCGCCTGCGCCTATGCGACGCTTGCCCTTTGGGCGACGTTGCAGATCATCCCCGACGAATTGCTCTCGGGGCGCGAGCGCGCGAAATGGCTGGCGGTCGCCTGGCTGCTGCCCTTCGTCGGCGCGGTCGTGGTGGTGCGCCGGGTGAAGCAGCATGGCACCGTGCTGGGTGCGCCAGCGAAGGCACCCACCGACCCTGCCGGCAGTCGACCGGGCGGCTGAGGTTCCGAACCGCGTAACGGATCAGTACCGGAAGAGGACAGAACATGGACGCATCCCGTATCCAGGTGGCCGTGGTCGGCGGCGGCACGATGGGCCGCGACATCGCGGCGACCTTCGCCCATGCCGGCGCGCAGGCCCATATCGTCGAGACTTTCCCGCAGGCGCGTGCGGTGATTGCCGAGCGCATCAGCCAGACCTTCGACAAGCTCGGTGCCGATGCGGCGGCGTGTGCCCGCTACACGGTGCATGACAGCCTCGCGGGCGTACCCTGGCCGCAGATCGACATCGTCATCGAGGCGGTTCCCGAGCAACTCGAACTCAAGCGCGCCCTGTTCCGCGAACTCGAGACGCTGGCCCGGCGCGATACGCCCCTGTGCAGCAATTCGTCGGCGATCGGCATCAGCAAGATCGGCGAAGGCCTCGCCTCGCGCGACCGGATGCTCAACACCCACTACTTCATGCCGGCGCACCTGGTGCCGGCGGTCGAGGTGGTGAGCTCGGAGGCGACCGACCCGAAGGTCGCCGATCATGTGTGCGCGATGCTGCGCGCCACCGGCCGGGTGCCGGTACGGGTCAAGCGGGACATCCCCGGTTTCCTCGCCAACCGGCTGCAGCATGCGCTGTCGCGCGAGGCGTTCTGGCTGATGGAGCAGGGCTTCTGCGAGGCCGAGGACATCGACGCCGCGGTGCGCTTCGGCTTCGGCTTCCGCTACATCGCGGCCGGCCCGTGCCTGCAGCGCGACCATGCGGGCCTCGAGGTGCATGCGGCGGCGGGCGCCGAGATGTATCCGCACTTCAACAACTCGCCCGACGTCAGCACCGCGCTGACCGACCGGGTCGCCGCGAACAAGCTCGGCATGAAGACCGGCGAGGGCTTCTATCCGTGGACGCCGGAGACGATCGCCGCCGAGCGTGCGCGTTACGAGAAGACGCTGGCGGCGGCGTTCCAGATCATCAAGGCGGAACTGGACGCAAACCCGGGCGGAAAGAAGGCAGATGATCAGTGAGCCGGCAGGGGCAGGCATGGACACGGGTAAGGGTACGGCTGCCGCACCGCCGGTGACGACACGGGTCGTGCTGATCCGCCACGGCGAGACCGATTGGAACCGCGACCGCCGCATCCAGGGGCAGACCGATACGCCGCTGTCGGCACTCGGCCGGCAGCAGGCACTGGCGATCGGGCAGCGGCTGAAGCGCGAACGGTTCACCGCGATCTATGCGAGTGACCTGAAGCGCGCCTGGGACACCGCGCAGGCCATCGGCCAGGCGACGCTTGCCGAGCGCCCCGATGCGCCGCAGCCGGTCGCAGACCGCCGGTTGCGCGAGATGGACTTCGGCGAATGGGAGGGCAAGACCAGCGCCGAGATCGCGGCGAGCCATCCCGAGGCCCATGCGCGAT
>JBILGF010000375.1:0-3640 GCA_044351195.1 Burkholderiales bacterium | reverse complement strand
GCGCGCGACCTGAGTGCTGCGTACCTGGGTGCGGTCCGGGGTACGGTCCAGGCTGCGATCGGGGCTGCGATCGGGGCGCAGTTCGCGCGCCGGCCCGCTACCCGCATCCGCACCCTTCAGCTGCTTTCGTCCTTCGGCCGGATCGGCACCGCGCGCCTTCAGGGCTTCCGCGGCGCGTGCGCGATCGGCGTCCTTGCCGTCACGGCCGCGGAACGCATCACGGTCGACCGTGCTGTCGGTCTTGCGGCCGAACTGTTCGCGACTGCGGGCATCACGATAGGGAACGTCGCGTCGCCGCTGGGCATTGTGCTCGAACCGGTTGTTGTTGACCGTGATGGGCCGATTCACGTTGATGTTGTTGTAGCGGTTGACGTTGATGTTGACGTCGTTGCGGCCCCAGTTGAAGCCGCCCCACAGGGAGTTGCTGATACCGCTGATCGCCACGCCCCACACCACCCCGGCCACGAAGGCACCGCCGGGATAGTAGGCGGGCGGCGGTGGCCAGTAGTACGGTGGATAGCTGGCATACGGCCACGCGCCATACACCACCGTGGGCTGGTACACCGGTACGTAGACGACCTGCGGCTGCGCCGGCACGATCACGATCACCTGCTTGCCGGCGTCGGTCTGCAGTTCCACGAGTTGCTGCTCGGTGCTCTTGAGGCTGTCGGCGGCCTTCGCCCTGGCACGAAGGACCTGCACGCGGTCCATCAGGCGAGACGGGTCAGCGAGGAATGCGTCGCCCAGCCGCTGCACGTCCGAGGGCCGAGCCCCCATCATCGCCAGCACCTGTGGAAAGGCGACCAGCGACTGCACCGAAGGCTCCCAGGGCTGGCCTGCGACCCGCTTCACCGCCTCGTCGCCACTGACTTTCGGATTGGCCTTCGACCAGGCGGCGGCATCCTTGACGTCTGCCGGGTAGGTGCTGGCCATCAGGATCTGCGACAGCAGTGCGTCCGGGTAGAGCGCGATCGGCGCGAGCATCTGATCGAGTTCCTCGTCCCGGAAAGGCTCGGGTGTCTGCGCATTCGACAGCGCAGGCAGCGCCAGCAATGCCAGCATGCCAAGCATCGCAAGGAACCGGCGCATTGCCCTGTTGACGGTTTCGTTCATGGTCGGTCTCCACCCTGCATCGAGCCTTCTTGCCGAAGCCTGTCCTGGCCCGGCATGTTCACGCGGTCACTCTGCGCTGCGCGACGGTACCCGATCCATCGCGGAAAATACCTACCCCTTCGTGCATGTGCGCTTGCACTTTGGTATCGTCGATCGATGGATATCCGCAGCAGACGACTGGCGCGCAAGTCCGATGCAGGAGGGCCTGATCGCGCCAGGCGGCCGGGGTGCACGCGATCGACCTTCAGGTTGACCGGCCGATCGGGCCGGGCCTGCTGCCAGCGGGTGGTGGTGGTGGTGATGCTGCTGCTGGCCATGCTGCTGTCACCGCGTCCTGTCCTGGCCGATGGCTCGAACGTGCTGGTGCTGTTTTCCAACGGCCGCCTGCTGCCTGCAAACGTGGAGGTCGAGCGCGGCCTGCGCCAGTCGCTGTCACCGGAGCATCGTGGCAGCCTGTTCGAGGAGTTCCTCGACGCACCCCGTTTCAAAGGTCCGGAATTCGAGCGCGCGGCGGTCGACTACCTGCGCTTGAAGTACCGCTCGCGCCGGCTGGCCATCGTCGTGGCTGCGGGGCCGGAATCGCTGGCGTTCATTCTCGCGTATCGCAGCGTGCTGTTCCCCGGCGTACCTGTCGTGCACCTCGGCGTGTCGCCCGCCCAGCTCGGACCGCTGCCCGCCGATGTCATCGGGGTACCGATCGCGTACGATTTCACGGGCACCATCGGTCAGGCGTTGCGCTGGCATCCGCTGGCCCGAAAGGTAGTGGTCGTGACCGGCACCTCGCCCTACGACCGGATGCTGGAGGCCCGGTTGCGCGCCGAGGTGGTTGAGCTACAGCCACGGGCGACATTCGAGTTCCTGGCGGGGGTGCCGGATGCTGAACTGGTGCGCCGGCTCGGCGCCCTGGAGCGCGACACCATCGTTTTTTCACCCGGCTATTTCGTCAATGGCGATGGCGCGGAGATGGCTCCGCGCGAGTCGGCGAGGTATCTGTCAGCCCTGTCCGCCGTTCCGGTCTATGCGCCGTTCGACACGTTCATCGGTACCGGCGTGGTCGGTGGGCGCATGCCGTCGTTCGTCGATGCGGGGATCATCGCAGGCGGGATCATCCAGAGGCTGCTGGCCGGCGAGGACCCCGCGTCGATACGCCTGCCCGCGGCCCAGCCCACCGCGCTGCAGGTCGACTGGCGACAGATCGAGCGCTGGGGCATCCAGACCCGTGATGCCGAGCCTGATCTGGTTGCGCATCACAGGGCACCGGAATTCCTCGAGCAGTACGGGCGTGAAGCCGCCGTTGTGCTGGTGCTGTTCCTGCTGCAGAGTGCACTGACTGCAGGCCTTGTCATCGAGCGCAGGCGGCGGCGGCGCGCGGAATCGAACATCCTCAGGCAGCGCGCCGAACTCGCGCATGCCACCCGGCTGCAGATCGGCGCCCAGCTGACTGCGTCGATCGCCCATGAAATCAACCAGCCGCTGGGCGCGATACTGAATAACGCGGACGCCGCCATCATGATGCTCGATGCCAGGGTCGGCGTGCCAGCCACCGAGCTTCGAGACATCATCAGCGAAATCCGTCTCGCGGACCTGCGTGCAAGCGGGGTGATCCGGCGCCTCAGGGCGTTGCTCGCGCAGCGCGAAGTCGAGCAGCTGCCGTTCGGCGTCGAGGACATGCTGCATGATGTTGCAGCCATCATGCGTCCCGAGGCCGAGGTGCGCAACGTCCTGCTCGAGTTCCGGGTGCCAGAGGGACGAACGATCCTGTCCGGTGACCGCATCCAGATGCAGCAGGTCGTGATCAACCTGCTGCTCAACGCGCTGGACGCCTGCGCGGATGTTCCCTTCATGCGCCAGCAGGTATCGGTCTCGCTGAAAGTCGATGCGCACAGCGTGACGATCTGCGTGCGGGATCTTGGCCACGGCATCCCCGCCGAACACCGCAAACGGCTGTTCGAGTCGTTCTTCACCACCCGGGTCGACGGCATGGGCATGGGGCTGTCGATTTCGAGAACGCTGGTCGAGGCGCATGGCGGGCGCATCTGGGCCGAACACGCCGAAGAAGGTACCCTCATGAGCGTACAACTGCCGAGATCGCCACCTGAATGCATCGCGCAGGCGTGCGATGCTCCCGAGCGAGGAATGCCGCACCCATGAACGTCGCCCCGTTGATCCATGTCGTCGATGACGATGATGGCCAGCGCAACGCGCTTCTGCGCCTGCTGGGTGCAGCAGGGTACGATGCGCGCGGCTATGCCTCGGTCGGTGATTTCCTGCTGTACGAGTTGCCCGACCGACCCGGCTGCCTGTTGCTGGACCTGCGCATGCCTGGACCATCCGGGCTGGACCTGCAGGCCATGCTGAACGAGCGCGAGCGTTCGTTGCCCGTCGTTTTCCTGAGTGGCAACGCGGATGTCGCGAGCAGCGTGCGGGCGATGAAGGCCGGCGCGATCGATTTCCTGACCAAGCCGGCAGACTCCGGCCTCCTGCTCACGGCGATCGAAACCGCGCTTGCGCGGGAGGCGGCCCAGCG